>NZ_JAATOD010000004.1 GCF_014229645.1 Listeria swaminathanii
ATATTGTCTGGTAGTTATGGCGAGAAGGTCACACCCGTTCCCATCCCGAACACGGTAGTTAAGCTTCTCCGCGCCAATGGTAGTTGGGGGTTTCCCCCTGCGAGAGTAGGTCGCTGCCGGGCAATTTTTTATTATTCCACAGTAGCTCAGTTGGTAGAGCAATCGGCTGTTAACCGATCGGTCGCAGGTTCGAGTCCTGCCTGTGGAGCCATTTTTTTATTTGAAAGGCTTTGCTGCCGCTTTAGCTCAGTTGGTAGAGCACTTCCATGGTAAGGAAGGGGTCGTCGGTTCAAATCCGACAAGTGGCTTAATATAATAGTTATACTTTGGATGTTTCGCTAGTATGCGAAGCTTTTTTTATTTGCCTAAAAATATAAAACACCTTATCCAACACCTTATTTGCTAGATTTATCAAAATTTAGGAATGTTTATGTTCATAAAGAATAATTATACGGTTTTATTCAATTTGTTTTTAGAGTAAATGTTAAGTAATTCAATAAAATATTAGTTTGTGCTTGATTTAATATGGTTAAAATGGAAAGAATATGTACTTTTTGCCACAGATTAAAAGTAGTTTGTATAAAAGGATGAATAATAGCCTGATTTTTGTAGGATTTAGTAATTGGAGATATGATATTACTTATTTAGGGCAAAAACAAGCCTAAATAACTTCTGTTTTGGGTTGTTCATGATAAGAATCGGACATTTCATTACATTTTTGGTTATACATTGCTCTTAGATGGTATCTTTTAATAAAGGATGATTTAAGAGAGGAATTGGAAATGGAGAAAAAAATTGTAGTTGTTGTGGTATTAGTTAGTATAGGTGTATTGATGGGTTGTTCTAACGGTGAAAATGCTGAGGGAAAACCAATAGAAGGAAAAGGGATTGAGAAAGTTGAAATGAAAAATCGGGTAGTTTCTTATCGTGGGAAGTATCTTGAATTGGCTGGAAATATGGATGAGCTAGAAGAAAGTTCTCCGATTATTGTTACTGTAACGAAAGGATCTGAGGATAAATCGATAATGAAGGAATCTAAGGACAGTGATATTCCGACAGAATTTTATACTATGAGTGAAGTGAAAGTTAATCGTATTGAAAAAGATGAGACAGGGATATTGAAAGAAAATAATCTTATTAAGATATTAGAAGACAGCGTGGAAAATGTAAGTGTTGATGGAGAAGAATATGACTTAACTATTGATGGTTATAAAAATATGAAGGAGGGAGAAGAATATACTCTTTTTATAAGGAAAAGTACGTCGGGGGACAATTATGTATTAACTAATGCTGTATTGAGTAAGTATCCTGTTGAAAAAGTGAGTGATCGCGAATTGTTTCTTGAAGGGGATGAGAGCGTGGGGGGAACGGTTGATATGAAAGCTACGTATAAAGAGATTTATCAGGATGTTTTAAAGGAATATAATTAAATTCTGGTTTCGGGGACTATAATGGGATAAAAGCCTTATCTTGAATCAGGAGTATAAATAGATTATACTAGGTGTATAATAACTGGACGGGATGGGGTGTTTTTTTGAAGGAGAAGAAGCAGCGGATTATTAAGTCGGCTAAAGAGGTGTTTCAAAAGCAAGGGTATTTGAAGACGTCTGTGCAGGATATGGTTGAAGCAGCTGGGATTTCTAAAGGGACTTTTTATAATTATTTTACTTCGAAAGAGGAACTGGCGATTGTGATTTTTAAGCAGGAGTATTCGGTTTTGCATCAGCGTTTGGAGTATACGATGGCGCTGGACGGGACGAAGAAGGATAATTTTACGGAGTGTTTGAAGATTATTATTCATTTTTATACGGAGAATGGGGAGATATTGAATATTACTTTTTCTCAGACGATGATTGATGATGATTTTAATGCGTTTTTACAGAATGTTCGGCTGAAAAATATGGAATGGGTTAAAAATCAGTTGTTAGAGGTTTATGGGGAGGAAACGGAGCCGTATATTAATGATATTACGATGTTGCTTAGTGGTATGGTGGCGATGTATGTCTTTGCGAGTGGTAGCAAAAATATTAACTCCGGGCTGATTGAGCGGGCGATTCCTTATGTTGTGAGAAGGCTAGATGCGCTTGTGAAAGATATTTTGGAAAGCGGAGAGATCGTGTTTACGGAAGCGGATACGGAAAACTTAGTACCCGACCAAACGATGATCCGGAAGAAGCGTTTGGCTAAACTACGGGAAGCGCTGGAGGAGCTTAATGTCGGGATTGAGAATGCGGATATAGCTGACTCGGATAAATGGCAGTATAAGGAATCGATGAATGCGCTTGTTGGTGAGATTAATAATAATGAAGCGCCTAGAGATTTCATGGTTCAGGGAACGTTATTGTATCTAAAACAGCATGTGCCAGCTAGTTTAACGAAAGAAGTAAATAAATTGGAAGCTTGTGTGAACGGGCTTTTATAAGAATTAGACCGACCAGTCACTTTTTGTTGACTTATCGGTCTTTTTTTATTATACTTCTATTATTCATCTGGAAATTTCCACATGGGAAGGGGTATTAATTTTGAATAGTACAGCAGTAGAACGGCCCGTTGATGTTAATGGGAAGTCGTATAGTAGAAGTTTATTAGTAGTAACAATGATTATTGGGGCATTTGTAGCGATCTTGAATCAGACGTTACTTGCAACAGCGCTGCCAATGATTATGGATGATTTGCATATTACAGCAGCAACAGGGCAATGGTTAACGACAGCTTTCTTGCTGACAAATGGGATTATGATTCCGATTACAGCACTTTTAATTGAAAAAATTAGTTCGAAAACGTTATTTATTACGGCGATGACTGTATTTACAATTGGTACAATTATAGCATCTGTGGCGGGTTCATTCCCGATCTTGCTTACTGGTCGTATTGTTCAAGCGGCGGGTGCAGGGATTATGATGCCATTACTTCAAACAATCTTCTTGCTGATTTTCCCTCGTGAAAAACGTGGGGCGGCAATGGGGCTGATGGGACTCGTTATTGCGTTCGCTCCAGCAATTGGACCAACTTTGTCTGGTTGGATTGTGGATTCGTATGATTGGCGTGTATTATTCCTTATTTTAATTCCAATTGCGGTTATTGATATTATTTTAGCGTTCTTTGGAATGAAAAAAGTAGTGAAGCTAACTGATACAAAAATTGATTTTCTTTCGATTGTAATGTCTTCAATTGGTTTTGGGTCACTTCTTTATGGATTTAGCTCAGCGGGTAATGATGGCTGGGGAGATGCAACGGTTATCACGATGCTGATTATTGGTGTCGTTGTTATTGGGCTATTTATTTGGCGCCAGCTAGTTATTGATAATCCGATGCTTGAGCTTCATGTGTTTAAATATCCAGTATTTTCATTGTCAGTTGTTCTTGGTTCGATTGTAACAATGGCGATGATTGGTGCGGAGATTGTGTTGCCACTTTATATTCAAACAATTCGCGGGGAGTCGGCGCTTCAATCAGGTCTATTATTACTTCCGGGTGCGATTATTATGGGGATAATGAGTCCGATTACGGGTATTATTTTCGATAAAATTGGGGCGAAATGGCTGACGATTACTGGGGTTACCATTTTGACTATCGGTACAATTCCATTTATGTTCCTAACGATGGATACGCCGCTTTGGTATATTGTCGTGTTCTACGCAGTGAGGTTCTTCGGGATTTCGATGGCGATGATGCCAGTTTCTACAGCGGGTATGAATGCACTTCCTAACCACTTGATTAACCACGGTTCGGCAGTGAATAATACAATCCGTCAAATTGCTGGTTCGATTGGGACTGCGGTACTTATTACTGTTTTAACGAATGTGACGAAAGATAATATGCCAGGTAAGGCGCTTATGGCGACGGACCCAGCTAGTTTTGCTCAAAAGGCACAAGATGCTAGCTTGGACGGAATGCGTGCGGCGTTTATGGTTGCGGCAATTTTCGCGGCTATTGGGATGATTTTAAGTCTATTCCTTAAAACTAAAAAACAAGAACCAATTGTTAAAGAATATACGAAATAAAAATAAAACAGGGTCAAAAATCCAATTTGGACGATTGACCCTGTTTTTTTATACTTTTTTAAGGGTGACTTTCCAGCTGGTGCCGGTGCCGACTGAATAAGCGTCTACGAACGAACCTTGATTGATACCGAGGCCGAGATTGTCGAGTGAGTTGACGTAGATGAGTGGCTCGCCGATGCGTAAGTCTGCGAATGAGCGGCTGTAGGTAACGAAATTCTTATAAACTATGCGGTCGTGGTGTTTGATTAGGACTTCAATGGAATCACCGTAGTTTGCGCCAAGTTCAAGGAAATCAGTCCGACGAATATTTGTCCAAAGGTTGCCAAATGGGCGGTCGATAATATCAATCGTTCCAAAAGCTTGCTCGCCTTCTAAATAGGAATCGCTTAAACTCAGAGAGACAATCGATTCGGGAGCGGCTGCGGGTCCAATATCTTCAAAGTTAATCACGCCAGCTGCAAGTCGCGCTGCTGTATAGGCAAAAATATCACGACCATGAAAGGTATGAGACGCGCCAGATTTTGGAAGACGATTTTTTTCTTCATCAATGAGACGAACTTCTTTGATCGTTCCGTAATGCGCGATATGAGTTAAAGTCCCGTTGTCAGGTGTAATAATATAATGACCATCTTCTGTTAAAACGGCAACACTGCGGCGCTTCGAACCAACGCCAGGATCCACAATAGAGACAAAAATCGTATTTTCAGGCCAGTAAGTCACAGTTTGTAGTAAACGATAAGATGCCTCCCAAATATTAAATTGAGGAATTTGATGCGTTAAATCGTATATTTGTAAATCGACACTAACACTGTTAATCACGCCATACATTGCACTAACTGCACCATCACTAATACCAAAATCGGATTGTAAAACAAGTAGTTGTTTTGTCATTTTAAATTCCTCCATTTTCAACAATTTAGGGTAAAATAAAACTCGCCCTCGTCCAAAATAGCATCTTGGAATAAGGGCGAGAAAATTTCACGCGGTACCACCTTAATTTATTTCCAGCTTACACTGAAAACCTCAAATAAGCATTTATGTACAATACTTACGGCGTTTGATAACGGACGCCAAATCCGTTGCGGCTTACTTAATTTCAGCGGCAAAACTCAGAGGCCATTTTTCGGACGTTGTTTTTTGTTCCTTTTCAGCAGTGGGAACTCTCTTTTAGAAAAAACGGGCGTCGTACTTTTCTCTTCATAGCTTTGTAATAAAGAATACAGAAAAGTTGGATAAGTGTCAATGAATACAGTACGGCTTGTGAGGGAAATCGCATAGTAGCGCTGTTTGAGAACGATTATCAACTGTCGTATTACTGTGATTTTAAAGGAAGAACTGTTATAATATAAGCGAAAATTGGAAACGCTTTCTCTATATAGGAGGTAATGTGATGGGCGCAAAAGTATCGGTGCAAATTAATGGTGAGGCGCGGGATGTGGTGGAAGGAACGCGAATACTGGACTATTTGAATGCAGAGGGAATACAGCATCCGCATATTTGTTATAGTGAGCAAATTGGGCCAATTCAATCTTGTGATACGTGTATGTGCGAGGTTGACGGGGAACTTGTGCGGGCGTGCAGCACGAATCTAGCAGATGGGATGGAAATTAAAACTAATTCAGAACTGGCGAAAGATGCGCAATTAGAAGCGATGGATCGGATTTTGGAGAATCATTTACTGTATTGTACGGTTTGTGATAATAATAATGGCAACTGCAAAGTACATAATACGACGGAATTGCTTGGTGTGGAAAAACAAGAACGACCTTACCGTGAAAAAGGCTATCTGAATGATTTTTCGCATCCGTTTTATCGTTATGATCCGGATCAATGTATTCTTTGTGGGCGCTGTGTGGAGGCGTGTCAGCAAGTGCAGGTGAATGAGACGCTTTCGATTGATTGGGAGCGTAGTCAGCCGCGCGTTATTTGGGATGATGATCGTCCGGCGAATTTGTCTTCTTGTGTTTCATGCGGGCTTTGTGCGACGGTGTGTCCTTGTAATGCGTTGATGGAAAAATCAATGCTCGGCCAAGCTGGCTTTATGACGGGGTTAGATGAAGATATGCTAGAACCGATGATTGATATGGTGAAAAAAGTGGAGCCGAATTATCAAACCGTTTTTGCTGTGTCAGAAATGGAAGCGGCGATGCGGGAAACGCGGACGAAGAAAACGAAGACGGTTTGTACTTTCTGCGGGGTTGGTTGTACGTTTGAGGTGTGGACGAAGGATCGCAAAATCTTGAAAGTCGAGCCAACTGGGGAAGGTCCGGTGAACAAATTTGCGACGTGTGTGAAGGGGAAATTTGGTTGGGATTTTGTTAATAGTGAGAAACGGATTACGACACCGCTCATTCGCGAAGGAAATGAATTTGTGCCGGCAAGTTGGGAAGATGCGATTCAGTTAGTTGCGACTAAATTGCGGGAAATTCAGGCTAAGTATGGCAATGACTCGCTTGGATTTATTAGTTCGTCTAAAACAACGAATGAAGAAAACTATTTGATGCAAAAATTGGCGCGGCAGGTTTTTGAGACGAATAATATTGATAATTGTTCGCGCTATTGCCAGGCACCAGCTTCGGATGGGCTGACGCGGACGGTTGGGATTGGTGCGGATTCGGGGACTGTGGAAGATATTGAAACAGCGGGACTTGTAATCATTGTTGGTGCTTCTCCGGCTGATGGACATCCCGTGCTTGCTAGCAGAATTAAGCGAGCGCAGAAGACTCGTGGTCAAAAGCTGATTGTTTCTGATTTGCGGAAACACGAAATGGCGGAGCGTTCTGATTTATTTATTCATCCGAAACAAGGAACGGACTTTGTTTGGTTGACGGCAGTTGCGAAATATATGATTGATCAGGGATGGCATGATGAGGTCTTTATGGAGAATCGGATTAGCAATGTGGCGGATTACCTAGCATTTTTAGAACCATTTACACTTGATTATGCAGAAAAGGAAACGGGGCTGCCTGCTGAAACGTTGAAAATAGTGGCGCAGATGATTCATGAAGCTGATGGGACGGCGGTTTGTTGGGGAATGGGTGTTACGCAAAATATTGCGGGATCGCATACTTCTTCGGCTATTGCGAATTTGCTTCTTGTCACAGGGAACTTCGGAAGACATGGTGCGGGAGCGTATCCACTTAGAGGACATAATAACGTGCAAGGTGCTTGCGACATGGGTTCGTTGCCGAATGTTTTACCGGGAATTCAGCCACTTGGAAATAACGAAGTTCGCGCTCGTTTTGAGGAAGCTTATGGGGTGTCGATTTCGCCGGAACCGGGTTTGAAAAACAATGAAATGCTTGATGCGATTGAGGCGGGAACGCTCCACTCCATGTATGTGATTGGCGAGGAAATGGCTTGGGTGGACTCTAACTCTAATCATGTCCAAGAAATTCTCGCAAGCCTTGATTTCTTTGTGGTTCAAGATGTGTTCCTATCGAAAACAGCGCAGTTTGCGGATGTTGTTTTCCCAGCGGCTCCTTCACTTGAAAAAGAAGGAACATTTACGAATACAGAACGTCGGGTACAACGGCTTTATGAAGTATTAGAACCGCTTGGAGACTCGAAGCCAGACTGGTGGATCATTCAAGAGGTGGCTAGAGCATGCGGAAGAACGGACTGGAATTATGATCATCCGAGCGAAATTATGGATGAAATTGCTAGCTTGGCGCCATTTTTTGCAGGGGTTCGTTATGACCGGATGCAAGGGTTTAACAGCCTTGTGTGGCCGGTGAGTGCGGATGGGAAAGATATGCCACTACTGTATGAAGAACGATTTAATTTTCCGGATGGCAAAGCGCAATTTTCGACGTTACCGTATATTGCGCCGATTACTTTCCCAGAAGAATATAATTTAACGCTGAATAATGGGCGGTTGTTGGAGCAGTTCCATGAGGGGAATTTGACGGATAAATCGAAAGGCTTGGATTATAAATTGCCGGAAGTGTTTGTGGAAGTTTCGCATGAATTAGCGAAAGAACGTGATATTGAAAGTGGTTCGCTCGTTCGTTTAAGCTCGCCTTATGGTCGCATTAAGCTTCGTGCTGTTGTGACCGAGCGGATGAAAGGGTATGAAGTCTATGTGCCAATGCATTCTGTGAGTAGTGAAACGGCAGTCAATTTGCTGACTTCTAGCGCCGGCGATGTTCGGACGAAAACACCAGCTTATAAACAAACCAAAGTGAACCTAACTGTGCTTGAAAAAACTGGGAAAAATCCACTTCCAGACCATAATCCGCGTAATCGAAAAAGGTTCCCACAAAATGGAGCTGAAGTAGAACGCAAGTGGTCGAGAGAAGATTATCAACCGATTTCTAAGGTAAACTGCGCTTGTGGTGGGAACTGTGGCTGCGGCGGAAAAGGGAGGAATCACTGATGGCAGAACCAATTTCAACGATACGGGATACAAAAAAGACCCCGGAAGAATTGGAACAAGAACGTTTAGAGCAAATGAAAGCAGATATTGCTGAACAGGATTCTGGTTTTATGGAAATTGTAGAAACGGTCAAATTACTACAAGAGTCGGGTGCGCTTGAGGCTTTGAATAGCGCGATTAAAGCTCGCGGAGATATTACGAAAACATTTTTGAATGAGTGGCGTAAGGAACCGATGACGAATGCGATTAATAATATGATGATTTCGAGCAAGCTGTTGACCGATACGAAACCAGAGCAAACCGAAGAAATGATAGCCAATTTAAAAAATGCGGCGAAAAAAGCAGAGGAAAGCGCGAAAAACGATGAAATCATGGGAATGTTAGCGATGATGAAGGCGCTGAAAGACCCCGATATCAACCGCGCACTCCGGTATGGCATGACCTTTTTAAAAGAAGTTGGGCAAACATTAAAATAAGTAAGCGAAACAGCGAGACTTCATGGTATCGCTGTTTCGGTTTAGAGAGGAGAGGGTTTTGATGGATATTGTATCGCGTCAAAAAATCCGCCGTTTTGAAGCTGGCATTTTCCAAGAAATCGAGTCAAGCGTAGCGACCGAGTATCCGCTAACTATCTACGTCAACGACCAAGAACTCGTGACCATCGTCTGCACGCCAGAGTATCTGGAAGATTTAGTAGTAGGATTTCTGACATCGGAAGGCATCATTCGCGGTCCGGAAGACATCGATTCCGTGGATATCATCGAAGCGACTGGGCACGCCAAGGTTAGCGCTAATTTTGTAAATAAATTCAACGCCAAGTATCGCGGCAAGCGCTACATCACCTCATGTTGCGGCAAATCGCGCGAGAATTTCTATTTTCAATCAGATGCCTCACTCGTCAACGTAAAGCAAAATTCGAGCCTAAAACTGACAACCAACCAGATTTTCCGCTTAATGGACAAATTCGAACAAAATTCCGCAACATTTCATCAAACTGGTGGCGTTCATAATGCGGCACTTTGCAGTTCGGCGGAAATTATTTATAGTCGGATGGACATTGGTCGGCATAACGCGCTCGATAAAATTTACGGCCGCGCCTTGCAAGACGGGACAACGACCGAAGATAAAGCGATTATTTTTAGCGGGCGCATTTCATCGGAAATCCTCGTTAAAACAGCCAAACTAGGTTGCGGAATTATTTTGTCGCGTTCTGCCCCAACCGAACTAGCGATTAATATGGCCGAAGAACTTAACATCACAACAGTTGGCTTCATTCGCGGCGATCGATTAAACGTCTATTCCGGATTTGAACGAATCACGTAACTTTGATATGATGCAGTAAAATAGGATAAGTAAGGTGAGTAGAAAGATGAAACAAATTTTAGTAGTAGATGATGATAGACATATATTGAAGCTCGTGGGACACTATCTCCGCGCAGAAGGATTTCGCGTCCTAGAGGCAAATGATGGCGTGGAAGCTGCGCAAATTGTTGAAACCGAGCAAGTTCATTTGGCTGTGATTGATGTGATGATGCCGAATATGGACGGCTTCGAGCTTTGCCAAAAAATGCGTGCAAGCTATCCCGATATTCCGGTAATTATGCTGACCGCCAAAGATGCACTGGCAGATAAATCGCGCGGTTTTGAAGTGGGAACCGATGATTATGTCACCAAACCCTTTGAGCCACAAGAGCTAGTTTTCCGAATTCGCGCATTACTACGACGTTCCAACCAAGCAAGTGAAGTGAAAATCAACATCGGCAACATCACCATCGACCAAAAAAGCTACGGTATAAAAATTGGCAACCAAGAACGCATGATTCCCGTGAAGGAATTTGAGCTATTATATCAACTAGCGAGCTACCCCGGCCGCATTTTCACCCGTGAAGAATTAATTGAACGTATTTGGCAACGCGATTACGATGGCAGTGACCGAACAGTGGATGTACATATTAAACGTTTGCGCGACCATTTTGACGAGGAAAAAGATGGCATCCGGATTGTCACCGTGCGCGGCGTCGGTTATAAATTGGAGGAAACAATATGAAATCGTTATACAGCCGAATAGTTATCACGATGCTCGTCGTCATTCTTTCCAGCAGCCTGCTCGGATTTTTCTTTGCCAACATTTATTACCAAATACAATTAAAACCTTTCAACGACGAAAAAACTGCTAAAATAGCCGAGGAAGTCCAACAATTTTACCAGTCCAATGCAACGATTTCTCTTAATGAGTATTTGGAAAATGTGGGGGAACTTGGATACGAATTGTATCTCACGGACGGAGCAGATAACACAACTTATTTCGGCGGGGAATTTCGCAAAAAAGATTTACCCGACAAAACTATCCAACAAGTGCTAGCCGGCGAAACTTACCATGGAATCGACACCTTCAACACGGGCATTTTCATCACAGGATTTTTTGATAATGACGTCCGAAATACCATTGGAGTTCCGGTCAAAGCAGATGGAAAACAACTCGCGCTATTTATACGTCAAGATCCAGAACAGCAATTTGGCGAACTCCGCATCTTTTTCGCAATGATTCTGATTTTCACGTCCATCATCAGTATTCTGTTTGTTCTCATCAGCGGCAGATATATTGTAAAACCGGTCGTGAAGCTGACAAACGCAACTCGGAAAATCCGCAAAGGCAATTACGATGTGGCGCTTGAAGTCCGCCGTAAAGACGAGATTGGCCAGCTGGCAGACTCATTTGCAAAAATGGCAAGTGAACTCGAAAAATCCGAAGCAGCCCGCCAAGAATTTGTCGCAAATGTCTCCCATGAACTGCAATCACCGCTAACATCAATGCAAGGCTTTGCGAGACTCCTAGGCTCGGGAACGCTAACGGAAAAAGAACAAGCGGAATATTTAACTGTTTTATCCGAGGAAACAACACGTTTATCCTCCCTGACAAAACAATTACTCACACTAGCTTCACTCGACCAAGAATCGGAATTACGAAAAAAAGAACCAGTCCGCTTAGCCGAACAATGGCGCCAATTAATTCAAATGACCGAATGGAGTTGGCGTGAAAAGGAACTCACG
The DNA here is from genome assembly GCF_014229645.1 of Listeria swaminathanii. Taxonomy (GTDB): domain Bacteria; phylum Bacillota; class Bacilli; order Lactobacillales; family Listeriaceae; genus Listeria; species Listeria swaminathanii. The sequence goes on from NZ_JAATOD010000004.1 coordinate 11,434, forward strand.
ATTAACCTAGACTTAGCTGATGTTGACTACACCGGTGATGCTGAACTTCTTTACCAAGTATGGTCCAATTTATTAACAAACGCGATTAAATTCACACCACCGGGCGGGAACATCCAAATCCGCCTTCACGAAGATACAACGAACATTCTTGTAGAAGTTCAAGATAGCGGCATCGGTATTAACAAACCAGACCTTGCGAAGATTTTCGATCGTTTTTACAAAGCGAACCAAAGCCGCACCCGTGAAGAAGGTTCCAGCGGCCTAGGCTTATCCATTTGCCAAAAAATCATCACGTTACACCACGGCGAAATCACAGTTGAAAGCAATCATGGCACAACTTTCACCGTCAAACTGCCTAAAAACTAAATTTGTAAAATCCGATTCACATTCCGTTTACAAAACTTCTTTAAACTAAGTGTAAGATCTTAGAAGGAGTTGAACGGAATGTTTTTGGCTTTAAGAGAATTAAAACACGCAAAATTACGCTATATTTTAATCGGATTAATTATGGTATTAATCGCATGGCTCGTTTTGTTTGTAACAGGACTCGCGAACGGACTAGCAAACGACAACGGAGCAGCGATTTCATCAAACAAAGCAACCTATTATGTACTACAAAAAGACTCAGACAATCGATTGACTAGGTCCAATTTAACCGCAGCGGAAACAGAAAAAGTATCAAAACAACTAAAAAAATCAGAAAGCACCAACCTAGGCGTGCAAATGGGGACGATCACCCAACCAAACAAAGATAAGAAAACCGACATTACGTATTTCGGCATAGATGAAACAGGCTTCATGAAACCCGCAATTTCAGAAGGAACTGCGCCACAACAAACAAAAGAAGTAGTTGCCGATATTTCTTTAAAAGAGTCTGGCTATAAATTAGGAAGTAAGCTGAGAGACAGCGCAACAGGAGAAACATTCACGATTACTGCTTTTACAAAAAATAATACATTCAGCCATTCACCGGTTATTTTCGTTGGCTGGGATGCGTGGAAACTAGTTCACCAAACAAACCAAGCAGCAGAAGGAGAATACAACGCGGTCGCACTAAATGTTTCTAAAAGTACTGCCGAAAACTTATCACTCGGCTCACTCGAACTTTCATCCAGTAAAGAAGTGCTGCAAGGTATTCCCGGCTACTCAGAAGAACAAGGCTCCTTGCTAATGATGATTGCCTTTTTATTCGTAATCGCCGCATTTGTTTTGGCTGCATTTTTCTACGTCATTACGATTCAAAAAATCAACCAATTTGGTATTTTGAAAGCAGTTGGTGCACGAACAGCCTATTTAGCGCGAAGCATCATCACCCAAGTTGTTTTCCTATCCGTCGTAAGTTTACTCATTGGTAATGGCTTAACATTTGGTCTCGCGGCAATTTTACCAGCGAGTATGCCATTTACACTTAGCCCAATACTCGCAGTCGGCTGCTCCGCCTTATTCCTTGTTGTAGCAGTCGTCGGATCAATGTTATCACTCTATCGTGTAGCAAAAGTAGACGCGCTAGAAGCAATTGGGAGGGCAAACTAATGACATTAATGATGAAAAATATATCTAAAAATTATCAAGACGGTGAGCAAGTCATCGAAGTATTGAAGAATGTATCTTTAGAAGTCGCGCAAGGAGAATTCGTTGCAATCGTCGGCCCATCAGGTGCAGGGAAAAGCACATTTTTATCCATTGCTGGCGCTCTATTATCCCCAACTGAAGGTGAGATAGCTATTGGCGGAAAAGTGCTAAACAATCTTACAAGCAAAGAACTCACAAAAGTGCGGCTCGACAAAGTAGGCTTTATTTTCCAAGGTGCGAACCTAATTCCGTACTTAAACGTCCGCGACCAGCTGCTTGTAATTGCCGAACTATCCGGTGAAAAAGGGCGAGCTGCGAAAGAAAAAGCAGATAAGCTACTCCAAGAATTAGGCTTAACTGCTCGGCAAAATAATTATCCAGAAAGTTTATCCGGCGGCGAAAAACAACGCGTCGCTATTGCCAGAGCGCTGATGAACGACCCCGACATTATTTTAGCGGACGAACCAACCGCTAGCCTAGATGCAAACCGCGGCCATAAAGTAGTCCAAATGATTGCGGACGAAGTAAAACGAAAAAACAAAGCAGCAATCATGGTAACGCACGATGAACGAGTTTTAGACTTAGTTGACCGCGTGATTCGGATTGAGGATGGATATTTGAAGGATTAAAAAAAGTTTGACCCTCGTGTTAGGGTCAAACTTTTTTTACTTATTTTCTAAAACGACGAAGAAGAAATACTCCACTAGCAACAATCGTAATTCCTAGAGTAACAAGAAGGGAGTTATTCAAAGTGGAATCCCCAGTAATTGGCAAAGTAGAAACACTTTTCTGGTTAACAGGCTCTGATTTTATAGTTAAAGGAACGTCATTAGTTGCCAAGTCAGTTTTATTTGTGATAGGAGTTTCTACTATATGAACAATTACATAAACAGGCTCTGCCAAACCACTTTCTAACGTCACTTGATAGTCCCCAATCTTACTAAAATCAACTGCTGCTTCAAAGTCTGTCGTTATTTTCGAGTTATCTGATGTTGATGCATGGACCTCGTTTAAAAAGTCCGTTTCAGATTTTGTACTATCTATGCTGTAGTTAATTTCTTTGTCCGCTAAAATCAGTGGGACGTTTTCCGTTTTAATATGCACAGTTACTTGGAAAGGAGTCGCAGCCACGCCGTCAGAGTTCGTGGAGTTCAGCGTCACTTGATAGTCTCCAGGCACTTCTAAGTTAACAGCAACATCAAAATTACTGGTAATTACAGAATCATCATTAGTCGAGGCATGAATATCTTGTAAAAACATTTCTTCAGTAACTCCCGCCAGTTTATCGTACGAAATCTCTGAGTCAGCGGAAATCACTGGAGCAGGGGCTTTTTCAACATGGACAGTTACTTGAACAGGGACAGCTGAAATTCCATCCGCGTTACTTGCATTCAACGTCACTTGATAATCCCCGGCACTACTTAAATCTACTGCTGTAGCAAAATCACTTGTAATCGAGGAGCCGTCAGTTGTTGAAGCAGAGATATCGGATAAAAATTCCGCCTCTGTCACAGAACTATTTTTGGCATAGCTAATCTCTGGATTTGCCGAGATAATCGGAGCTGGCAAAGCTTTAACAATCGGTACGGTTACAGTTCCAGAAAAAGATGTTCTGACATTCGCTGTAGAAAAAGTGTAGCTTGTCGACTCGACCGAATCTGGTAAATTGTTCCAAGTAATCGAACCGTCTGCGTAATGACCATTATTGCTAATTGTTTGAGGTGCGGGGGTATTCCCCCAAGCGTTAATTTGATTTTGGATAGTGGCTACATTATCAATATTTTTCGCCGGATCACTAGTTACTTTTTGTCCGTGCAAGTCAATACTAAGGTTTTTATTATTTTGTAAATCATCCGCTATATCAGCTTCTTCTATAGAGGAAATATGGTTAGACTGCGCTCTAATAAGGAATGCTGTGGGGCTGATGCCAGTTATATCAGGAAATGCTGTCAAATTATTGTTATCTAAATTAACTTGGGTAATTTGCGGTGTATCTTTAATAGTGATATCTGCTAACAGTTCTCTATTTGTAATAGAAATGGAGCCAGCAAGAGCGGGCAACGATTCTAATGTAACTTTTTGCAAGTTAGGTGTATTTGCAATCGTAATATCTGAATTAGCCTCTTTAAAATCGTAAAATCTACTTGCTTTAGCCAAATTTTTCATAGTTAAATCTGTAAGTGCTGTACAGTTTTCTAAATCAAGTTGTTTCAAAGCATCAAGCCCGTCAAGCTCCACTTTTTGCAAATAAAGGTTATCTTGCAGTAGAAAAGTCGTCAATTTATCAAGATTCTCAAAGTTGTCTACGTTCGTAATGTGCGTTTTAAAAGCCTCTATTTTCGTTAAATTACTCATACTGGATAAAGGTTCAACACTTGTTATAGGTGTATTGTCGATATAAAGTTCCGTCATGTCTTTTCCTTGAAGTGGAGATAAATCACTTATATTAGTAGACGAAATTCGAAGCACTTGTAGGTTATCAAGAGGGCGAAGATAATCAATTTGAGATAAATCATTACTTCCTATAGATAAGGTTCCAAGCTTAAGATTGGCCTGTGTGTAATTTGCGATATCGTCATCATTAAGCTCGTTACCAGTAAGATAAAGCGTTTTAAGGGTAGAGATATTTCCCATAGCTATGTCAGCCAAATGGTTATTTCGTAAATCTAACATTGTTAAAAGTGGTAAATCATTTAGTTCGACAGATTGTAAAGATAACTCACTGAAAACAAGGTCGGATAAATTAGGAAGATTTTTTACAGTAAGTTTTTCTAGAATCGAGCTATTCATTATGACTCCAGAATATGAAAAGGCATTATCAGAATAAATCTGGGACATTTTGGGCAAATTAATACAAGATAGTTCAAGTAAAGCGGTGTTTCCTTGGAAGTCGGCAAATTGCAAATTACTCATACTATCTAAAGAGACACTGGTTAGCTGGTTATCGCGCATATTTAACTTGGTGAGCGCATCTAAATTCTCTAACCCTGGAATAGCAGTGATTTGGTTATTATTTAGTATTACAGAAGTAAGTTTTGTTAAGTTTTTAATTTCATCAATCGTGGTTATTGCATTATTAGGAAGGTTAATTGACGTTAAATTAGATAGGCGAGATATACCGGTCAAATCCGCTATACCAGCATTGTCCGCAGAAATTGTTTTAATCGTATCTAATTGTTGTTGAGTCACAGTCACATCTACAGAAATATGCAGCTGATTAGCGATATAATTAGCTAGCACGTCATCAGGGAAAATAGTAGAAAGTGTTTCAGAGGCGTTGCTAGGACTGTTTTTTAGGGAGCTTTTAGTTGTTTCCGGGGCTGAATAATTTTCCGATTGATTATCTTCTTTCGCATAAACTGGAGTGGAAACAGCTAAAAAGGCAAGATTTAGCGTAATTAGATAATGTAAGTTTTTCTTTATTTTCATAGTTACCTTCCTTTACGAAATTATTTCTATAAAGTAAATTATACAGCAACAAAAACATTAAAAAGTCTCTGTAAAGTACCTTGTTCGGCTTTTATGTGAGTGGATTATAGAGGTGAGGAGACGCTTAATTGTTTGTCAGGTTAGGCAAACAGGCTAATTTGCTTCGTTTATTGTAATGTCGAGGTTGTCATTGGTTTGCCACAATTCAATGGTTTTAGGTCTATTGAATTAACAAATATTTTCATTTGGGCTAGTGGTCATTGAATGTTAATGAAGAGAATGCAGTCAGGAATGTAACAATCGCTATAATGATAAATATGCATCAGTCCATTCCAAAATATAATAATAGCTTAGAAGCGGAAAATCCATATTATAAATAGTACTTTTTTGGAAAATAAAGCAATTTTCAATAATGTGCCATTAAATTAGATTAAAAAGTAATTTAAAAGACTATATGCGCAGTGTAAAAATAGAAATGTGTAAAATCTCCAATATCCAGAGAGAGTAAATGTAATTCTAGCAATCATTTCCATTCGTATTACCAAAATACTCTAAATAAAGTAATAAAATAGTACGCGAAAATAAGCTGTTTTGAACAATTTACTCCAAAACAGCTTATTTTGTCATAAAATAGACACAAAAAACCTTTGTTTAAGTCTAATCTTAGCACCTGCAAATAGTGCCTTTAAGGATATAATCTTATTTGTGATTAAATGAGGGACATCTTATACATAAATGGCGGGTGTTTTTTTGTTTTAAGCGATTAATACACATAAAATATAATTTTTTATACAACTAGGAGGAAAATCGTGAAAAGAAAAATAAGTTTTATTATTGTAGCAGGGGCAATTCTTTTCCAGTCGTTAAATGTAATTCCTTTAACTACATGGGCGATAGAAGGAGAAGAAAGCACAGGGAATGAAGAAACAGCTAGCACTACGCTAAATTTGATCTTGCATTCTAATGGTCGAGTTACAGTCTTTCCTCGTGAAGCGGGTACTTTAATTTCTGTACCAGCAAGACCGGGGAAAGAAGGGCACACATTTGTTGGATGGTTTGATGAGCCGACTGGTGGAAATCCGTGGAATTTTGATACTCCAATGCCAGCGACCGACTTGAATTTATACGCACAATTTAGAATTAACAGCTACACTGCTACATTAATCTCAGAAGAAAGAACCGCAACGCAAAAAGTGGTCTACCAAGAAACAGTGAATGAGCCAACGAAGCCAAAGAAAGAAGGCTATACGTTTACAGGTTGGTATGACGCAGAAACAGGCGGAAACAAATGGGATTTCGCAACAGATAAAATGCCCGGAGATAATATGACTTTATATGCACAGTTTAGAGCTAATGCTTTCCCTGTCAACTTTACAACAGAAGGCACAGCTACTACACAAATAGTTGATTATCCTGGTGTCATTAAAGAACCAACTGCTCCAACCAAAGTAGGCTATAAGTTTATGGGTTGGTATGATGCAGAAACAGACGGAAACAAATGGGATTTCCAAAACCCAATGCAAGCAAATGAAGTAACTTTATATGCCCAGTTTAGCCTTGCTAGCTATACTGCTACATTAAATGCGGACGGTACGACTACTACGCAAACAACGGATTACGAAGGTCTTCTAGAAGAGCCAACAGCACCAACGAAAGACGGCTACACATTTACAGGTTGGTATGATGCAAAAACAGGTGGAAAGAAATGGGACTTCCAAACAGATAAAATGCCAGCAAAAGATTTCATTCTGTATGCTCAGTTCAGTAAAAATGCAGAAAGTGCTGTTGAGAAGCCAGCGCAACCTATTATTGGAGCAATTGCGCCATCAAACGCGCCTTCGAATACAACATCGAATACGATAGCCGATCCTGCAAAGAAAAACCAACTAAGTAATAAACTACCATTAACAGGTAATCAAGAAAATATCTTATACTTATTAGGCGGATTATTACTCATTGGTGGAGCATTACGAATTTTCAAGAAGACTTCTGCTAAATAATACGTAGAAAATTAAAAGCTGAATTTGGCCATAATGGTCAAACTCAGCTTTTTTTGTATATATATCGATACAATTTGTACAGGGATGCAAAGCTATTTTTCCTATTTTGGTACTTAATGTATCAAGAGGGACTTTTCGAAAAGAGAAGGGAGGAAATGTGGCATACATATAATCACAACTATACCACATGGGTGAAAACTGTTTAATAGCAATCGATTCCAAGCTATACGAATGGATTTATTGTTTTCTGAAGAAGCGATAATTGTTTGAAAACTCCAAATGACGCATTCACAAATAAGACATATTTAGAATGATTGTAGTGGATTTGAGTCTATTTTTAGTATTTTCGCAAAGGGTTTTATAGATATAATACTAATGTGAGTTCATGCGCGTACCTTCTATTGAATTTAATAGGTACGTTTTTTTATGGCAACTTATATATTTAATTAGCAACTTTGATAAGGAGGACAATCGTGAAAAGAAAAGTAGGTTTTATAATTGCAGCAGGAATGATTCTTTTCCAATCATTTAATGCGTATCCTTTAGCAGCCTTGGCTTCAGAAAACGAAGAAAAGCCTAAAGAAGAAACACCCCAAAAAGTAGGGAATTTAAAAGCAACCTTCCCAGGAGGTAGCCTTTACAAAACTTTGTTCCCTGATGAAGCTTTAGCTAAAGCTGTTTTAAAAGAAGTATATGGTAATGATGATAGTGATCCCAATTTAGTGGTATTACAAAGAGATTTGGACAAAGTTACATCATTAACAGCTGTATCGAAGGGTATTACTAATTTAGCAGGTATCGAGTACCTGACTAATTTAACTAGCTTAGATTTAAGATCAAACCAAATTACTAATTTCACTTTTAAAGGTGAAAAAGTTTTACCAGAATTAACTAGTATTAATTTAACTGGTAATGATTTAACGAAGCTTGATATTCAAGATCAACCTAAATTAACTAAAGTTGCTACTGATACGCAAGGTTCAGCAGAGTTAACTGAGGTCGTTTTAAAAAATCTTCCAGCGTTAAAACAAGCAGGTAGTTTTGCGGATGGCGGTCTAGATATTATTAATTTCGCCACAACGCCTACATTAACTAAAGTTACTTTAGACAACTTACCAGCGATGACAGATATAATTGAACTAAATGGCTGTGGAATCACAGAACTTAGCGTGAAAAATTTGGCAGAAGCTAAAAGTGTAAACCTATTTGGTAACAAAGTGACTACTTTAGCAGGTCTGGAAAATTTACCAAAACTGACAAATATTTATGCTAGTAAAAATGAATTAACTGAATTAGAATCGTTGAAATCTTTCCCGAATATGACTGGTATCTCTGTAAATAACAACCATATCAGCGTATTGCCAGAGAACTTAACGACAAAAGCGCCTCTATTGAATGTTATTAATGCAACAAATCAAACAGTTACATTATCTGAAAAAGTAGGAGCTAGTAAATTAGTTTTTGACAACGAAATCAAAAACTTTGGACAATCAGCATCACCGAAAAACATTTCCAATCAAGGATTTTATACTAACAACCAGTTCAATTGGAGTGCAGAAAATCTAGAAGGTGTAACAACTGTAGATTTTGAGTTTGATGATTATATCACGAACCCAGCAATTCAAGGAACTTTCTCTGGGAAAGTAACTGTACCAGTGAAATTAGTTAATCTACCAGTAATTACAGCAAATGCAGAAATGAACTATGATAAAAATGCGAGTGTAACAGAAGCTCAGTTTTTAGCAAGTGTTTCTGCAAGTGCGACAGAAGGAGCAACAGTCACTTCCAACTTCAGCACAGTTGTAGATTTCACAAAAGCTGGAGCATATGAAGTAACATTGAATGCTAAAAATACTGCTGGATTTGAAGCTGAACCAGTGAAAGTAACAGTTCGCGTTGCTAAATCACCAGCTCCAGTAATTACAGCAAACACAGAAATCAGCTATATGCAGTTTGCAGAAATAACTGCAGCAGATTTTCTTGCTAGTGTTCAAGCTGCGACAAATGATAGTTCTGTAATTACAACTAATTTAGATACAGTTGTAAAATGGAATGAAGTAGGAGATTATGTAGTAACATTGAACTCTACAAATGGAGATGGCGTTGCTGCAACTCCAGTAACCGTAACTGTTCGAGTTACTCAAGCCCCAGCACCACAAACGGCTAACGTCACTTTTGATATAGACGATGCTCAAACAGTAGAAGCTATTGTAGTAGAAGGATTAATCACTGAACCAACTGCACCAACAAAAGAAGGTTACACTTTCGAAGGTTGGTTTGATGCGAAAACAGGCGGAAACAAATGGAACTTCGCAACTAGTAAAATGCCGGCAGCAGGAGTAACTTTATACGCGCAATTTAGCGAAGATCCAGCTGAAGATCCGAACGATGATGACGATGATACTGATTTAGATGATGATACTGATGTAGACGATGATACAGATGTAAATGTCGTACCTGTTGTAACTGAAAACAATGGTGATCCATCAGACCCTACAGCATCAAATGACTGTAATGGAACTGATGATGACAGCAATAAAACTACGGGTAAACAACCAGCAACAGGAGACAGCCAAAATATGCTGTTCTTACTAGCGGGACTAATACTTGTAGGTGTGTCATTCCGTATTTTCAAAAAATCATATAGTAAATAAAGCAATAAAAAAGATGGCCTCTATCAAATAGAGGCCATCTTTTTTTGCATTTAACTTTTAAGTAAAGCTACTTCAATTGGAGCAGCTAAAAATTCAGGCACATTATTTTTAAATCGTTTATAATGTGCTGTTGCGTTATGGGACTGAATAGCAGTTTCATCTGCCCACTTTTCTAACAGATAGAAGGTGGAGGTGTTATTCACCGAGCGAACCAATTCGTAGCCATGATTTCCAGGTTCTCTTAGCGATCCCTGAATAACTAAGTCCACTTCTGTTAAAAATGCTTCTACTAAATCGGGCTTTACTTGGATTTTTGCTTCAATGTGTAACAACTGCCATTCCTCCTATTTATAATCTAATTTGATAAGTGTTTCGTCTGTTTTGAATTCTTCTAAAAACCAGTGAGTCTTCTCGATGCTTTTCGTTGTTTCATGTAAAGTCTGGTGAACTGCGTCTTTTCCAACTTGAACATCTTCAATATAGGCTTTGGCATTTCCGGGCATAAAGAGTCTAGTTGCGAGTGAGCTGTTTGTTGGTACGATGCCATCAGTTGGATTATCTTCGCTTAGTTCGCCTGCAATGGCAAGTACTTCAAGATTGGAATTTATATCTTGTTGCTTTTCCATAAAATAATCTAATTGAGCAGTACTATTAGGCAACTGCTTAAACGTTAAGTCTTTCCCATTATCGTTTGGATCTAGATCGTTAAAAGGAGAGCCAATTGCTACTATTTTGCGTAAAGTAGGTACGGTTTTATCGGTGCCATAGTCTTCAGCAAAGTAAGTTAGTGCTAAACCGCCGTTTGAGTGGCCAACCCCGTCCATTTGCGTGAAGCCATAGCGTTCTTTTAAATCAACCATCGCAATTTTTAACCACTTAGACCAATCGTCTGGTGTTGCTTGGTTTTGGTCGAAAGCGAATTTTATAATTGGGCGTTTAGCATCTTTCGTTAACTCGCCCTGGAAAGTGATATCTCCGTCCGCACTAATCGACATGGACATCGCTTCATTTGAACTTTTATATTCGTTCATCAGTTGGTCTGCCATTTCATCAAGGGAATGTGTGTCGCCACCGCTCCCATGAATTAAAATAATCGGTATTTCATCTTTCAAATCTACTTTAGGAGGCGAAGAGTTTTCAGCCTCTTTGTCATTTTGGCAACCACTGAGAAGTAGCGCGCCAAAAAGCAAAATCATGATCGTAATAAAATATTTCTTCACTAACTATCTTCCTCCATTCCAAATTATTATACCAAAAATCGGCGTGACAATCATATAAATTTCGTCTATAATCGAGATACATAATGACGGAATTTTAGAAGGGTGCGAAAACTATTGGCAAATCTAGCAATTGACACAGTTATTACAGACATGGACGGAACATTACTTGTAAAAAAAGGAGACCAAATTCATCCGCTAAACAAGGAAGTTTTAATGGATTGGCAAGCAGCTGGCAAGAAACTTTTCCTAGCAACTGGCCGTTTGGATTTAGCGATATTACCATTTATCCACGAACTAAAAATTAAAACACCAGTTATTTCCTGTAATGGCGGATTGGTACGCGATTTTACGACAGGAGAAATTTTATATAAAAGTAACATCGAGCTGGACTTAGTACATACAATTTTAGATACGCTTGAACCACTTGGCGTAAATTACCACATTTACACAACAGAGCGAATTATCGGACCAACCAATACAGGCAAAATTGCTTTTTTCAATGAATTAAATAAAACTTTACCCGAAAATGAGCAAGTTCCGATTACTTTAACTGCTGACCCGTTCAGTGTACTTCGTGAAGGGGAGTTTCCATTAAAAGTACTTGTCATTGAATCAGATTTAGAAAAACGAGCAGAAATCAAAGCAGCGTTAGACGGATTGCCGCTTTCTGTCCTTGCCTCTGCTTCGAATTTAATTGATATTATGAATGAAGGCATTGATAAAGCGAAAGGCCTAACTTATCTTGCGGAAAATGGCTACATTAATCTCGACGCAACGATTGCTTTTGGTGATAACGAAAACGATGTTGGTATGATTGAACTAGCCAAAATCGGCGTAGCAATGGAAAATGGTATTCCGCTAGCTTTAGAAAAAGCAGATAAAATCGCTAAACATCACGACATTGGTGGACTAGGATTATTTATGCAAGAAGAAATTTTATAAGAAAAAGAACCATTGGATTAATATTTCACTAATCTAATGGTTCTTTTTTTGAACTTTATGTCAAAGTTGTGAAAATCCTGCTAGAAAGCCAATACTTGGATAAAAAAGCAAGGTTGTTCATTTTTTGCGCGTTTATAAGAGTATAAAACTAGAGTTCGGTCCTCGCGGAGCATGGTACAGTAATTTAGAAATTACTTCAACCTAAAGTGAGGAATAAAAGATGGTTACAGTGAAAAAATATCCAATAGTATTAATGAGTTTCTTAATTATAGGGATGATTATTTTTTGTGTACCTCATCATGCTCAAGCTACTGAATTAGATAATATCATTGATGATGTTCAGATTTTAGATAGAGACGGTAAACCGATAGATAGTGAAAATGATCCTGATCGAGTAGTAGATAGTCAAGAAGATATTGTGGTCGTTTACAATTGGTCAATTAAGGATAATCAACAAGTTCATGCGGGCGATACTGTCCATATTCAAATCCCCAAAGAATTTAAAATCTATACAACAGTTCAAGGTGAGTTAGTCATTAGTGATGGCGGAGCTTCTTGCGGAGAATTTGAAATAGCAACTGATGGAATGATGACGATTACCTTTAATGATTATGTAGAAAACCATTCTATTAGTCATGGCATAGTAGAAGTTTATACGAATTTTGATTTAGCGGAATTAGATGACGAAACTCCAACGACAATCGTTTTCCCAATCAGCGAAAACGACTCCGAAGAATTTACAATAAAAATTAAACCAGACGTCACTAATGCTTTTGAGAAAAAAGGTTCAACGGTTCAAAATGCACAAATAATTGACTGGGAAGTAAAAATAAATCAAGAGTTAGCTACGCACAATAATGCTTCAGTAGAAGATTTCCCGGGAAATAGTCAGGAAATCCTTTTTGACTCGTTTGAAGTTCACGAAATGAATATGCACATAGATGGTACCTATGAGATAGGTGATGTAGTTGCCCCTTCAGAATATACCGTAAGTAAAATAACAAACACTTCTGGTCAAACAGGTTTTCGCTTAACGTTTAAAAATCCGATTGATTCAGCCTATCAAATAACCTATCAAACAGAGGTAACGGATTTTAATAAAGCTACTTTTTCCAATACAGCAACATTTATTTCGGATGAAACGGAAGAAGTAATGGATGCGAATGTTGTTATTCCTCGAGATCCAATTATTCAAAAATATCCGCTATTGTTTGATACAACATCTAATAAAATTTCATGGAAAGTAGAATATAACCAAGGGCATTACGCACTAGATAATTCCGTAATGGTAGATACTTACATCGATGAGCAGTCTTTTGGCGGAATTACACGTATTGTAAACGGAGATACAGGAATGCCGTTACTTCCAACCGAATATACGGTAACAGATATGGGAGAAGCTGGTTTTAAAATTGAGCTGCCAGATGATGGTTACTATACGATTTATTTTGAAACAATCGTTCCAGAAGGTACAACGGGGATGATTTCCAATACCGCATCAATCGATTCCCCGAACATCCCTGATAACGAGGCTGAGGGAGACTATTTTATCCCTGAAATTTCACCGACGGAGGGACTAATAGATAAAAAAATTGAAAACTTCAATGCGAAAACAGGAGAATTAACATGGGAAATTATCATCAATAAAGACGGTGGAACACTTCATAATCCAGTCATTACAGATGAATTCCCAGAAGGCGGATTGATTTTCCACCCAGCAACTTTGAAAATAATGGACAGCGAGCAAGTGAAATTAGATTCAGCGGATTATGAGGTTGTTCCGCTGAATGGTGATAGCACTTGGGAAAAAGGATTTCAAATCAATTTTAACCGAGATATTACCGGGCAACATGTAATTACCTACAAAACACAAGTAAATCCTAGTACGCATACAAGCGGAGATAACGAATACACTAATAATGCAACGATTAAAACGGACACAGCAGAAGAATCTGACTCTGACACAAAATGGATTGATAAAGTCATCGATGCGGATGGATATAAAAATGGTGTTTTCAATTACAAAACAGGCGAAATCGAATGGAAATTAATTTTCAACAATAGTTCTAAACTAATCGCTAAGCCAACAATAAAAGATTCGCTTAATTCGGGACAAGAATTCATTCAAGACTCTATTGAAATCCACAAAATCGATTTTTCTGCCACACCACAAGTCGGTGATTTAATCCCACCGGAAAATTATGACGTCACTTTTACGAAAAAGGAAAATGGTAACGAGCAAATGATCATTACGTTCAAAAAACCATTAATTCACCCAGTTGAAGTTACCTATAAAACGAAACCAGTAGGCATCACCAAGCCACTTTATAAAAACAAAGCAGTGATAAGTGATGGGGAAGAAGTGCTTGCGGATTACGAAGCAGAAGTAATTGATGATAACGCCAATAAATATGTTAATAAGGCCGGTGAACAAGTAGGCGACAACATCGATTGGGAAATTTATGCAAACCAATCCGGCTCGACGATTAGTAACGCAACTGTAACAGACACACTTGGCACGGGGCAAAAGCTAGACACCTCAAGTATTAAGGTATATAAAGCGCAAACTTCTGTTACTGGAAAAATGCTACAAGAAAGTAATGCGCCAATTTCACCAGATGAATACGATTTGAAAACAGGCGTAGACGAAGAAAGCAATTTAGAATATTTCCAAGTGAAATTTAAAAACGAAATTAACCAATCCTATGTTATTAAGTACCAGACAGCGATTACATTAACCTCGGATACAGAAACGACGGCAGAGATTGGGAACTCAGTCACTTTTACAGGAGATAATATTACAAAAGGTGAGACCGAAAAAAGCAAACATATCGAAGTCAAAATAACGACGGGCGATGGTACGGGAACGGGCGAAACGGGGAAAATAACTTTAAATAAAGTGGATAAAGCCGATCCAAGTATTTCACTAGAAGGCGCGACATTTGATTTATATGCAAATGATAAAAAAGTCGATACACAAACAACCGATAAAAATGGTGTTATCGAATTCAGCGATTTGATTTACGGAGATTACACGTTAAAAGAAGTAAGCGCGCCAGAAGGATATTCGCTACCGACCGCTTCAACAGAAAACATTCAAGTGAAGTTAGAGCAAGATGAAAAAGTCATTCAAGTCACAAATGAAAAAACGCCAATCAAAGAAACTGGCGCGGTGCATATAGTGAAAACCGACAAAGCGACTGGAGCCAAGTTGGCCGGAGCTGAATTTTCACTATTTGACGAGACGGGAACGGAACTGCAAACCGGACTCACAACAGATGAAAATGGCGAACTAACCATTGATAATTTAGACTTAGGAAATTATTATTTGAAAGAGACGAAAGCGCCAGAAGGATATAAACTCGCAGAAAAAACATGGGATTTCAGTGTGGAAACAGGGAAGCTAGATGCCGTAGAAGTTCAAGTTGACAATGAAAAAGATCTTGGCGAAGTTATCTTAACCAAAGTTGATAGCGAAACGAATGCTAAATTATCCGGCGCCAAATTCAACATATTGAATGCGCCGGGCGAAGTTATTCAAACAAACCTCGTATCAGATGGAAATGGGGAAATTCGAGTACAAAACTTAGAACCGGGCGATTACGCGTTCCAAGAAATCGAAGCCCCAACAAACTATGATTTAGCCGCAAAAACATGGCCATTTACAATCACGAAAGGTCAAACGACTGCTACTGTTGTGACAGCTGAAAATAATAAAACAGGGACACCGGATATCGACACAGGGGAAGTAGTTCTCGTGAAACAAGATAGTGCAACGGGTGAAACTTTAGAAGGCGCGGTCTTTGATTTATTAGATGCTGACGGAACGATAATCACGAGTAATTTAACAACCGATAATAACGGGGAAATAACTATCACTAATTTGGCCCCGGGCAAGTATTCATTCAAAGAAACGAAGGCGCCGGCAGGGTACGAGTTGGCGAGCGATGCATGGGAATTTACCATCGAACCAAATCAACCGCAAAAAATAACGATTACAGCTGAAAACACGAAATCGGCACCAACGCCAGAAGTAGGTTCAGTGAAAATTATTAAACAAGACAGCGAGAACGCGGCCCGATTGGCGGGAGCGGAGTTCTCACTGCTAACTGAAAACGGTGAGACGCTCCAAACAAATTTAACAACAAATGAAGCTGGGGAACTTGAAATTTATAATCTAACTCCAGGAAATTACCGTATTCAAGAAACAAAAGCGCCAGACGGATATCAACTTGAAACGACCCCATGGCAGTTTGAAATTGTGGCAAATAATACTAGTCAAATTACTGTTGTAGCCGAAAACACCAAGTTGAATCCGGTTATATCTGAAACAGGTGCGGTGCGATTAATCAAAACAGATAGTGAAACTGGAATGAGACTTAGTGGAGCTGTTTTTAGCCTTTTAGATGAATCAGGAAAGGTTATCCAAGCCAATTTAACAACAGGTGAAAATGGTGAAATCTTTATAGAAGACTTAACGCCCGGAAATTATTCGCTAAAAGAAACGAAAGCGCCAGACGGATATGAACTCGCGGAACAGCCGTGGAATTTTCAAATAGTTAAAGGGCAAGTAGACGCAGTGATAATAAAAGCGGAAAATTCGCCAATTGCAGCGAATGGCACTATTTCATTTGAGGATGGCGGGACTGCGCAACCGGGGTCAATTGAAATTCCGGCAGATGAAAACAATGCGACCGCTACAGAAATAACCAAACTGCCGCAAACAGGAGATAAATCATTATTTCCAAGAGTTATTTTAGGCGAAAGTGCAGTATTACTAAGTTTATTATACCTAAGAAAAAAATCAGCATAATAGCCAAAACTTCCATTCTAATACAGAATGGAAGTTTTTTTATAAGAATGGTTGCGTTCAAAATGTATATATGCTAATATATGCATATAAAGAAATTAGCTACTTACAGAGGGGAAGTAATCACATGGCACATAACCACGATCATGCACATGGACACAATCATAACCATGCGCATAATGCCAACAAAAAATCATTATTTATCAGTTTTATCCTGATTGCTACATTTATGGTAGTTGAAGTTATTGGTGGAATTATGACCAATAGTTTAGCGCTACTTTCTGATGCGGGGCATATGCTTTCTGATGCTGTCGCGCTAGGATTAAGTTTAGCAGCATTTAAATTTGGTGAAAAAGCAGCAAGTTCCGATAAAACATATGGCTATAAACGCTTTGAAATTTTAGCAGCATTTCTAAACGGGTTAACGCTCGTTGGGATTTCTCTTTTCATTTTCTACGAAGCAATTGGTCGTTTCTTTGATCCGCCGCAAGTAATTGGACCAGGAATGATGACTATTTCTGTTATCGGGCTACTTATTAATATTTTAGTTGCTTGGATTTTAATGAAAGGTGATACGAGCGAAAACTTAAATATGCGCAGTGCTTTCTTGCATGTGCTGGGAGATTTACTTGGTTCAGTTGGCGCGATTATTGCCGCTTTACTTATTATCTTCTTAGGTTGGAATATCGCTGACCCAATCGCTAGTGTTGTCGTTGCGGCGCTAATCTTAGTTAGTGGCTGGCGCGTCCTGAAAGATGCTATTCATATTTTGATGGAAGGGAAACCTTCGAACGTCGATACAGAAAAAATAAAAACTTTCTTCCAAGAGCAAGACGGAGTAAATGAAGTGCATGATTTACATGTGTGGGCGATTACTTCTGACTTTAACGCTCTGACAGCTCATTTGACCGTAAGTGAGGACGCGGACCGGGATAAAATTTTAGTAGATATTGAACATTATTTACAAGAAAATTTCTCTTTAGAACATAGTACAATTCAACTCGAAGGAAGTCATGCTCACCATCATCACTGCAATTAATACCACTTCATGATATGATAAACGTATCAATTAGAGGAGTTGGTTTAGATGGAAGAACAAGTTGATTTAGGTCATTTTTTGAAAAAAGCTTTTATCGCTATAGTTGCCCTAACCTTAGTATTTATCGGGGTTCTGGCGATGTTCACAATCATCGGTGTTATAATCGCTATCCCACTACTAAAAAAAGCGAGCAAGATGCTTCTTTCCAAAAAAGAAGATAGCGACCATACTCATTCACACGGCGGCAAATTAAAAATAAAATGCCCCGCTTGTCACGCAAAAATGAAATTCAAAGATAGCGAACTACTTGACGAAAAATAAGTTTTAAAGCCTTCTCGGTAAAATAGAGAAGGCTTTTTTTATGTAAATGTGCATTATTTCAAGAAATTCGGGAAAAGGAAACGAGAGGTGTTGTCAAATGAAAGCAGTAGGATTAACGAAAGCATCAACCGATTTTATAGACCTAGAAATTGCACAACCGAAACCAGAAAGTCATGATTTATTAGTGAAAATCAAAGCAATTTCCATTAATCCAGTCGATACGAAGCAACGTGAAGCAACCAAAATCACAGGCGATGAAGTGCGGATTTTAGGTTGGGATGCAGTTGGTGAAGTAGTGGAGATTGGCTCAGAAGTGACGTTATTTAAAACTGGGCAAGAAGTTTATTTCGCTGGTGACGTCACAAGGCCCGGAGCGTATGCAGAATTCACTTTAATCGATGAAAGGTTAGTTGGTTTGAAACCGCGGAATTTAAGCTTAGAAGAGGCTGCTGCGATGCCACTGACAACTATTACAGCTTGGGAAGCACTTTTTGACCGTTTGGGGATTGTGGAAGAGGACGAAGGGAAATCGATTTTAATCATAAATGGGGCTGGGGGAGTTGGTTCGATTGCAACCCAATTAGCTGCACACGTTGGCCTTGAAGTCATTGCCACGGCATCACGTCCTGAAACGATAGAATGGACGGAAAAATTCGGCGCGCAACACGTCCTTAACCATCGCGAAAAATTAACGCCACAATTGAAGCAGCTTGGTTTTGAACAAGGTGTCGATTTCATTTTATGTTTGCATAACACAAATGCTCACTGGGACGATATGCAAGAAGCCGTTCGCCCTCAAGGGAAAATTTGCTCGATTGTGGAACTCGCGGAACCAGTGAAGATGTCACTTTTAAAAGATAAGAGTGCTACGTTTAGTTATGAATTTATGTTCACTCGCTCGAAATACGATACAGTAGATAAAGTGAAGCAACATGAAATTTTGACTGAGGCTGCTTATATGTTAGATGGGGGAACGTTGCAGACGACACTGAATAAGGTTTTATCTCCAATAAACGCGGCGACGATAGAAGAAGCTCACCAAATAATCTCGTCCGGAAAAATGATTGGAAAATTAGTAGTGAAAGGATTTGAATGATTATGAGTGAAAAGCAAGTTGCGCTATATATTGCAGTTAGCTTGGATGGCTACATTGCGGATGAAAATGGTAGTGTCGAATGGTTGGAATCAATTGATAGTGAAGGCGATGCAGGTTATGAAGCCTTTTTTGATAATGTGGATACGGTCGTAATGGGGCGCACCACTTATCAACAAATTTTCTCGCTCACTGACACATTCCCTTACAGCAAAAAAGATGTCTACGTTTTTTCTAACACGAAAGCGGGGACAAAAGACGAATACGCTGATTTTGTGGCCGGAACCGTAGACACATGGCTAAATAACATCGACGGCGAAAAAATTTGGCTTGTAGGCGGCGCACAATTAGTGAAGCAATTTTTAAAAGAAAGGGCGATTGATCGCTTTGTCATAACGATTGCGCCAATTATCTTAGGAAAAGGAATTCCGCTCTTTGAAGAAGACCAGACACATGCGTTAGAACTAGAAGAAGTAACTCATTTTGGCCAATTTGCACAGTTGACTTATAAAAACTTGGAGGAAAAGTGAATGAAAATTGCTGCTTTTGATATCGACGCACAAAAAGGTTTTACGCCACTTTGTCCGGATGAATTGCCGGTTCCGGGTGGGGATAAAATCGTTCCGGAGCTAAATTTTATGGCGAGTCTTGCATCGCTTCGAATTGGCAGTAAAGACGCTCATCCGCAAAATGCCGTATGGGTGGTTGACTCAAAAGATGAAATGTTAGCTAAACTTAAGTATCCAAATGCGGATCTTACTTGGGTGAGACACTGCGAACCAGGTACGAAAGGCTTCGAATTGTTGGATGGTTTGCCGGTTGTGACGGATTACGATTACTTTATTTGGAAAGGCATGGAGCCGGATATTCACCCATACGGCGCCTGTTATCACGATATTGTCGAACAGCTTTCAACAGGCGTACTTGAATATTTACGGGAACAAAAAGTGGATTTAGTACTTGTTGGAGGTTTAGCATTTGATTTTTGCGTGAAAACTACAGTTACACAGTTAAGTAGGGCAGGCTTTTCTGTATTAGTCTATTTACCAGCGACACGTGCATTATCTGAACAAGGTTTTGATGAAACAAAAGAGCAATTAGCGAATACCGAGAAAGTTCAACTTATCGAAACAAGGGAGGAACTTGTCGCCTACTGCCAATAAAAGGTTGGAAGAGGTGAGGGGAATGAGGAAAGTTGGTATATTTCCTAGTATGATAATTTTTTTCACAGTAGGAATTTCTGCTGTGTTATATCCGCTACTACCTTCTGAAGTGGCGGTGCATTTCGGTACGGACTTCTCCCCAGATATGTTTATGCAAAAATGGCTTGGCTTAATTTTGGTTCCTTTTTTAATGATTATGTTCACAGGGACGGAATATTACGGGAAAGAAAAAGTGAACCAAGAGAGTTTGTTGGAGTTTGAATATTGTTTCAGATTGTTGTTAGTGTTGTTGACGATTATTCAGATGAGTATCATCTTGTATGCGCTAGGTTACGACATTCCAACAGGTAGATTTTCGCTAATCACAGCGGGAGCGTTCATGTTTGTTGTTGCAGCGTACATTCAATACTCGAAAAAACTCTTTAAATTTTTAACAATGATTGGTTTTAAAAAGATTGATGCATGGTCCAGAAACCTACTTAGAAAAATCACAACTGTTACACTTAATATAGCTGGTGCAATCTGTTTTATCTTAGCTTTATTTATGCGGAATGATCCCAGTTACTTAATGTTAGCAATGTTAATGACGATGTGTGTGATTGTTGTTGGCTCAGGAGTATATCTTAATAAGAAATAAAAATATAACAGTTTATATTTACAATTGATACAGTTTCGGTTTATAATGGTGGCGGAAGTTCTGCGCGCATGTGGCAGGAAGTCCGTCATTTTTTTGCGTAATCAAAAAGCGCTTACAAAAAGAGGAGGAGAAATTTTGCATAAAACAGCCAGAAAAATGGTAGTGGCACTCAGTTTGCTATGTTTACTAGTACTTACAGCATGTCAGTCTGGCGATAAAGGGGAAAGTGAAAAAGTAACATCCGATAAGAAAACAAAAGTTGTGAACATCATGGAAACGAGTGGGATTCCAAACGCAAGCCCAACACTCGCGGACAATAGCGTAAGTTTCCGAGTAATCAATCAGATTTTTGAAGGATTATATCGATTAGATAAAAACGGGAAACCGGCACTAGCTCTAGCTGCCAGCGAACCGGAAGAAAAAGATGGCGGGAAAACACTTATTTTCAAAATTCGCGAGGATGCCAATTGGTCAAACGGCGACCCAGTAACAGCGCATGATTTCGAGTACGCATGGAAAAAAGTAGTAGATCCAAAAACAGCCGCAGCATACGGACCACAGATGGAAGAAATCGTCAAAAATGCTACCCAAATCCTCAAAGGTGAAATGTCACCGGATGAGCTTGGTATCAAAGCGTTAGACGATAAAACCCTACAAATTCAACTAGAAAATCCTGTGCCAATTTTTAAAGAACTCCTAACGACTGGAACGTTCTTCCCGCAAAACCAAGCGTTCGTAGAAAAACAAGGCGATCGTTACGGAACGAAAAGCGACACACTTATTTCCAATGGCCCATTCAAACTCGAAAATTGGAATGGCACAAATATGACATGGGATTACGTTAAAAATCCAACTTACTGGGATAAAAAGAATGTCCCAACAGAGAAAATCCATGTAACGGTCGTAAAAGATACTAATGCCGCTTTAAATTTATACAATACCAATAAATTAGACCGAGTAGAGCTTGACGGCGAATTTGTTAAACAATATAAAGACGATAAAAATTTCCATAAAGAAGCAACTGGACGCTCTGTCTATATGAAAATGAATCAAGGCAAAGACGGTGTGAAGACCGATTTAGCTAATTTAAACTTACGACGTGGTTTAGCGATGGCGATTGATAAAACTGGCATGGTCAACACGCTCCTCGCTAATGGTTCCAAGGCGCTAAACGGAGATGTTCCCGGTGGAATCATGTTTGACCCAGAAACAAAAGAAGATTTCCGCAAACAAAACGGTGACTTGCTCCAATTTGATCAACAAGAAGCTACCGATGCATGGAAACAAGGCTTAAAAGAAATCGGAAAATCAGAATTAACGCTTACCTTAACGAGTGGGGACACCTCTTTACAACGCAAACAAACAGAATTTATCCAGAATCAACTAGAAGAAAACTTGCCTGGACTAACAATCAAATTAAAAAACATTACCAACCAAGCGAGCTTCCAAGCAGACGTTACGCAAGATTTTGAACTGCTATTAGGCGGATGGGGCGGCGATTACCAAGATCCGCTCACATACCTCAACCTCTTCCTAACGAACAGCCCAGGGAACCACACTGGCTTCTCGAACGCAAAATACGACGAACTAGTCCTTGGTGCAAAAGGTAAACTATCAGCGGACCCAGAAAAAAGATGGCAAGCATTACTTGAAGCAGAACAAATTTTACTAAAAGACAACGCCGTACTTATCCCGCTATACCAAGGCGGCCGCGCGTATTTACAAAAAAGCAACCTGGAAAACTACACCGCGTATCCAATCGGTTCAGAAAACTATAAATGGATTGAAAAAAATTAATCTGAAATGAGTCTAGTTAACTAAACTAGGCTCATTTTTTTATGCCCGAATGAAAATAAGACTTAGGATGTACCAATTTTCAGCCTAGAGCCGTTCGTTCCAATTTTAGATGTCCTCTATAATAAACTTATCAACAAAAAAGGACGGTAAAAACAATGAAAAAGGGACTTTTCGGTTTACTGGCTGCAATTTTTGTATTAACAATGGTTGTAATTGAATTTTCAGCACCAATTGGAACAGCAGCAAATACATATTACGTTACAATCAAAAACGATGGAAAAGAAGTTACGAAGTCAAAGTTCAAAGGTTACTCTTTTCATGAATCGTGTTTAGATAATCAAGGAAACAGTCGTAAAGTTAACTTCATGTCAACTACACAACTTAAAAAGAATAAGCAGTATAAAATCGTCGTTCAAGACAATGAATTACTCGTTCAAGCCAAGGAAATAAATAGTGTTCCGCTTGCAAGTAGTAAATAAAAATTAGAAAAGAGGAAATGAACATGAACAGTTTTTGGAAAATATTTTTCACTATTATTTTAGGATTTATTGCACTTAATATCGTACTTGATATCGTTGGAATCACACTTCACTTCTTATTCCCAGTTATTATATTAGGTGGAATTGGATATGTGCTTTACCGCATGTGGGGCAATTCCCCGAAACGCTCAAGTCGTGATAATGAAGACCGCTACAACTGGTAATAGACTCGCTAAAAAAGCTCCCTAGGCTTTTAGATATAAAGAACCTAATCTCTTTTATAGAAGTTAGGTTTTTTTGTATGGTAAGTTTGTTATAATAAGATAAAGGAAATGAGGCGATAGAAATGAAAAAAGATATAATCGTAAAATCTGTTGTTATATCAATCATTACAGCCCTAGTTTTCAACATTAAACGTAAAAAAGTCAAATAACCGTCCAAAAAACATAATTCATGATTAAATGGCTATTTTAAGCCGTTTGCACCTAAAATAGGAGTCGGTATGCTATAATAACAAAAAGAAAATCATGGAGGGCATAGAGATGAATATTGAAAACACCTTACTAAAACAAGATGTGTGGCGCTTTATTGATAATACAACTATTAATCCAGCTTTTGATGCGATTCAATCATTTGCTACAGATGATACGCTATGTCGTTCGGTTGGAGCGAGAATAGCGCCGTCTACTGTTCGCGGCTGGGTACATGAAAAAACGGTTTCGCTTGGAATTCAAGATTCTAAGTTGCCGGATATAGATAAAGGAATTGCGTTTTTACAAGAACAAGGTTACCGCGTGGTTGTCCGGAATTCCGGCGGGTTGGCTGTAGTGCTTGATTCTGGTGTGCTTAATTTGTCGATGGTACTTCCAGATGCAGAGCGCGGGATTGCGATTGAGCGCGGCTACGAAACCATGTTTACGCTAATTAAAGATATGTTCGTTGATTGTAATGAAGTAATTGAAGCGAAAGAAATCGTTAATTCTTATTGTCCTGGAAGTTACGACCTTAGCATTCAAGGGAAGAAATTTGCTGGTATTTCTCAGCGTAGAATGGCGAAAGGCGTAGCGGTTCAGATTTATTTAGCGATTGAAGGGGATCAAACGGCTCGTTCGGAGTTGATTCGCGAATTTTATACGATTAGCGGGAAAGAAAAGCAAACAAAATATACTTTTCCAGATGTAGATCCAAATGTGATGGGGTCGCTTGCGGATTTAATGAAGAATGATATTAGTATCAATGACACTTTGGTGCGCCTCTTCAACAGTTTGCGACACTATGCAGACGAACTTGTATCGGGGACGCTCACAGCGGAAGAGTTAGATCTTTTTCCAGCTTATTACGAACGTTTAATTGCCCGAAATGATAAAGTGCTTGCGTGAACTTACTTGAGAGGAGGGTGCTAGATGAGTTATTTAACAGAGAAACTACTTGAAGAGAAAGTATTCAAAGACCCGGTGCATGGCTATGTACATGTTTCTGATAAATTAATTTGGGATTTAATAGCTACAAAAGAGTTTCAGCGTTTGCGGCGGATACATCAACTAGGAACAACCTCGCTCACTTTTCATGGGGCAGAGCACAGCCGTTTTAACCATTCGCTAGGTGTTTACGAAATTGTTCGGCAAATCATTGACGTCACATTTGCGAATGAACCGCAACTTGATCCAGAAGAGCGCATGGTTGCTTTGTGTGCGGCACTTTTACATGATTTAGGTCACGGGCCATTTTCTCATGCTTTTGAAAAAGTTTTTGGGACGGATCATGAAGCATATACGCAAGAGATTATCATTGGTGACACAGAAGTTAGTGAAGTCCTAATGCAAGTGGGAGAAGAGTTTCCGCTAAAGGTCGCATCTATTATTAAGAAAAATTATCCTAACCAAACATTAGTGAAGTTGATATCGAGTCAGATTGATGCGGACCGGATGGATTACTTACTGCGCGACGCCTATTATACTGGTGTTAGTTACGGGAAGTTTGATATTGAGCGGATTCTACGCGTACTGCGACCGAGTCCGGATGGCAATGGGGTCATTGTAAAATATTCTGGGATGCATGCGGTAGAAGACTACATTATGAGTCGCTATCAAATGTACCAACAAGTGTATTTTCATCCAGTTAGTCGTAGTGGGGAAGTACTATTATGGAAAATCCTTGAACGCGCCAAAAAGTTATACTGCGCTGGCTATGAATTTCAAGTTACGCCAATTCAAGTTTTGCCGTTCTTTTTAAATGAAGTTAGTTTAAAAGACTATATTAGGCTTGATGATATTGTGTTAATGTATTATTTTTCCATTTGGCAAGAGGAAGCGGATCCGATTTTAAGTGATTTATGTAGCCGTTTTTTGAATAGGAGATTGCTTAGATATATTAACTACGATCCAAAAGAAGACTCGGAACTTTATGCGGAATTAAAAGGCCTTCTTGAAAAAGCAGATATTGACCCGTCGTATTATTTAGTCATTGATTCTTCCAGTGATTTGCCCTACGATTACTATCTTCCTGGGGTTGGTAGCGGGAAAGATCCGATTAAGCTTTTGATGGGGAACGGGGAACTGCGCGAATTATCGACTGAGTCTCCGGTTGTTGAAGCGATTGGCAGAGAACGACGAACTGATATTAAATTGTATTATCCACTTGATTTTATCGAAAGCGGGCGTGTGGACCAAGCGATTGCTGAAAGAATGATTTCGCTTATTCATGCGCATTCCCTTAAAGAAAAATAAAAAAGCAAGGCGATAAACCTTGCTTCTTGAACGCTTAAATATCAGATTTTCTTACGCCGCCAACACCGTAATCTGTTTTTTTCATCTCTTCTAAAATCACATGAATGTTTTCTTTCGGCGCTTTTAGGTTTTTGGAAACAACTTCGGTTACTTCGCTAACTAAAGCTTTCTTTTGATCGTCACTACGACCTTCTAAAAATTGAATGGTAACAAATGGCATTTTCTCACCTCGATCAACGTTTTTTTCATTATAGCATATAAAAATTACTCAATAAAAGATAAGGAGGCACTTATGCCTAGTTTTCTCGCTTACCCAATAGAAATGATACCGTATGTTTTAGTTACACTTTTAATTGCTTTCACGATTCATGAATGGGCACATGCCCTGGTTGCTCTGGCTTTCGGAGATGACACAGCCAAAAATCAAGGAAGATTGTCCTTAAACCCCATTGTACATATCGATTTATTCGGTTTACTGATGATATTAATAGCCGGATTTGGTTGGGCTAAACCGACCCCGGTCAATCGTTTTAAATTAAAAAAACGTCGACTTGGAAGCATCCTTGTTTCGCTTGCCGGACCAGTAAGTAATTTACTGCTTGCGATGATTGGCGTTGGTTTTTACGCTTTATTTTTAAATTATGATTTCTTTACATATGGCTCCGTTGCGGAAACATTTTTAATGATTTTTGTGCAATTAAATTTAGTGCTATTTGTATTTAATTTAATTCCACTTCCACCACTGGATGGCTACCAAGTATTAGTAGAGTTTTTACCAATGTCTGCAAGAGCCAAACTGGAACCAGTAGAACGATATGCGATGCTTATTTTCCTAGTTGTCGCACTAACACCGATTTCAAATTTTACGATTCAACCGATTTTTGATACAGTTATTCCGTTTATTCTAAATGTAATTTTAACAATATTTGGTCTGACGTCATATTAAGCTGTTGCTTTTCATGCTATTTTTCACTATAATATAATGCGTCTATTCTTCTGACCGGAAAGGGGTAAATAAGCGATATGACAGCCAACCAAATGGAACGAAAAAAAGTAACTATTCATATCACCAATGTCATCCGTCAGATGGATGCAGAAGAGAAATCCGATATGTCTGTTTCGGGTGTTTTTTACCGCGATAAAGGCAATCGTTATCTGCATTATGAGGAAAAACAATTAGCTGGAACAATTCGTACGGTTCTTAAAATTGCTGACAACGAGCTACTTTTAATGCGAAGTGGTGCCGTAAATATGAGAATGCACTTTTTCCGAGATAATAGGAGAAGTACTGCGTCTGTTGATTCAGGAGCAGGAAAATTACAATTAGAATCAGAATTAGTATCAATGGAAGAACTATATGAAAATAAGCCAGATGTATTGAGCGAAGTTGCTTTTCAATATGATTTGCTAAGCCACGGCGAATACATCGGCTCATATACTGTTTTAATGAAAATAGAGGAGGACGCAGAATGAATGTCATGCAAAAGAACCAAATTAAACTAATTGAACATATCAAACAAGCAGTTGTCCAAGCGGTTGGTTTAGAAGAAACAGAAGTACCAGAAATTTTACTCGAAGTACCTAAAGATAAAAAGCATGGAGATTATTCGACTAATATTGCGATGCAACTTGCTAGAGTAGCTAAGAAAGCCCCTCGTCAAATTGCCGAAAGTATCGTTCCAGAACTAAAAAAAGACAACAAATTAATTAAAGAAGTAGAAATTGCTGGACCTGGTTTTATTAATTTCTATTTAGATAATGCTTATTTAACCGACTTAGTTCCAGTTATTCTAAAAGAAGATAAAAAATACGGCGAGTCCAATTTTGGTAAAGGAGAAAAATTCCAAATTGAATTTGTTTCCGCTAACCCAACTGGTGACTTACATTTAGGGCATGCTCGTGGTGCGGCAATTGGTGATTCACTTGCTAACATTATGAAAATGGCTGGCTTCGATGTTTCAAGAGAATATTATATTAATGATGCCGGAAATCAAATTAATAATTTAGTTCTTTCAGCAGAAGCACGTTATTTTGAAGCGTTAGGCTTAGAATCTGAATTCCCAGAAGACGGCTACCGCGGTGCAGATATTATCTCCCTTGGTAAAGATTTAGCTGCTAAATACGGCGATAAATATGTGAATGCAAGCGAAGAAGAGCGTCGTTCCGTTTTCCGTGTGGATGCACTAGCATTCGAAACTGGAAAATTACGCGCTGACTTAGAAGAATTCCGCGTTTCTTTTGATGAGTGGTTTTCAGAAACGTCTCTATATGAAGAAAACAAAGTGTTGCCAGCGTTAGAACGTCTACGCGAAAATGGCTATATTTACGAACAAGATGGCGCGACTTGGTTAAGAACGACTGATTTTGAAGATGATAAAGACCGTGTTTTAATCAAATCAGACGGTAGCTACACGTATTTCTTACCAGATATCGCTTACCATTTAAACAAATTAGAGCGTGGCTTTGATGTGTTAATTGATATTTGGGGAGCGGATCACCATGGTTATATTCCGCGGATGCGTGCTGCGATTGAAGCACTTGGTTACTCGCCAAACCAACTGGAAGTAGAAATTATTCAACTTGTTCACTTATTTGAAGACGGCGTTCAAGTTAAAATGAGTAAACGTACTGGTAAATCTGTTACAATGCGTGACTTAATTGAAGAAGTTGGCCTTGATGCGACAAGATATTTCTTTGCAATGCGTAGTTCTGATACACATATGAACTTCGATATGAGCTTAGCAAAATCAACGTCTAACGATAATCCGGTTTATTATGTACAATATGCGCATGCCAGAATTTCTAGTATTTTACGTTCTGGTAAAGAACAAGGTTTAGAAGTTACGGAAGCTGCTGACATGAGCTTGCTACAAACCGAAGCAGAATATGATTTGTTAAAAGTACTAGGTGAGTTCGCGGACGTTGTTGCAGAAGCTGCTGCCAAAAGAGCACCACATCGTATCGTTCGCTACTTAAACGATTTAGCGGCTGCATTCCACCGTTTCTACAATAGCAATAAAGTACTCGATATGGATAATTTAGAAGTAACGAAAGCTAGACTAGCGCTTATTAAGACAGCACAAATTACCCTTAGAAATGGTTTGACGCTTCTGGGTGTATCTGCACCAGAAAAAATGTGATATCCTAAATTTATAGGTTACTCGTTGACGTCATAACCAAAATGTACTAAAGTTAATAGAAACATAGGTAATTGAAAAAACGGGGAGAGCATATGATGAAGCGATTAATAATTTTGGCGCTGCTTTTCGTGTTTCTGTGCGTCGCAATCTATATTCTCTACGACTTTCAACTTGGATCGATCCCAATTCTTTTAATGGCCATCCTATTCTTTTACATCGGATATAAAATAGTCAAGAAGAATTGATGTAATTAAGAAAATTTAGGTTGTACTTGCCAGAAATAACATGTAAAATAGTGAAGTTGGGCTGAACGAAAAAATAACAGCTAAATAAATTGGAATTACGATAGAAAGGGCGTGCCAGTTTTGGATTTAAAGAACTTAACGCAAGAAGAACGTAGTGAACTGTCTTTAATTGATGTTGCACATTTTATTTTGGAACAACGGAAAGAAACTATTCTTTTCCCTGAATTAGTGAAAGAGATTCAAGCGTTCCTAGGTTTGAAAGATGCTGAAATAAGGGAGCGTCTTGTTCAATTTTATACAGATATGAATATTGATGGTAACTTTATTTCATTAGGAAACAACATGTGGGGACTTCGTGCATGGTATCCAATGGATGCAATTGATGAAGAAGTTCAAACACAAACTACTCCTAAGAAAAAACGTAAATCAGACGAAGATGACGATGAAGATGAAGAAATCTTGGATGATGACGTGGACTACGATGATGAAGAAATCGTGGAAGAACTTGGTGAAGAAGAAATCTCTCTTGCTGACGTCTTGCTTGACGAAGAGGAAGATGACGATGATCACTTACCAGACGGAATCGAAGGCGATTTAGCTACTGTAGAAGATGACTATTCTGATGGCGATTATACAGAAGACCCAGAAGATAAATAATAACTAAATTTTAATCAGATAGACACACCCATTTTTATGGAAAAGTGTCTATCTGATTTTTTTTAACGTACTTAATGGATTGATGGCGGTTTCAAAAAATAAAGACTTGACTTCTATCGCTATCATTAGTAGTATTTTATTTGGGCTCCCTTTTATAGGGACGGATATTTATGAGAATCGACGCTCCCTTACTTTTATAAAGTAGGCGGAGTGTTTTTTATTTTGGTTTACAAAATACTTGAAATTGTGATTGATACGTTAGAAAGATAATCACAATATTGTTTTATCTGGCAATTTCCCACCCCAGCAGGAAAATCGTCAGAACCCTGCAAGTTTTTCATTTCAGGAAGGAGTAGATTTTTTTAACATGACAAAGTATATTTTCGTTACAGGTGGCGTAGTTTCGTCAATCGGAAAAGGAATCACAGCAGCATCACTAGGACGTTTGCTGAAAAATCGTGGGCTTAGTGTTACAATTCAAAAGTTTGATCCATACATCAACGTGGACCCAGGAACAATGAGTCCATACCAACACGGGGAAGTTTATGTAACGGATGATGGTGCAGAAACAGACTTGGATCTTGGCCATTACGAACGTTTTATCGATATTAACTTAAATAAATACAGCAACGTGACAACTGGTAAAGTTTACTCAGAGGTTATTAAAAAAGAACGTCGCGGGGATTACTTAGGTGGAACTGTGCAAGTTATTCCACACATTACAAACGAATTAAAAGATCGTGTTTTCCGTGCAGCTCGCATGACTAATTCAGATATTATTATCACTGAAATTGGTGGAACTGTTGGTGACATCGAATCATTACCATTCTTAGAAGCAATTCGTCAAATTAAAGGGGATGTTGGTGCGGAAAACGTACTTTATATCCACACAACTTTAATTCCCTACATCAAAGCAGCTGGCGAAATGAAAACAAAACCAACACAACATAGTGTAAAAGAACTTCGCAGCCTAGGAATTCAACCAAACATTATCGTTGTTCGTACAGAGCAACCAGTTTCACAAGAAATGAAAGACAAGATTGCGCTATTTTGTGATATTAAAGCTTCTGAGGTTATTGAATCTCGTGATGAAGAAACACTTTATAACGTACCACTTTCTTTACAAAAACAAAAAATGGATGATATCGTCCTTGAACACTTGCAATTAGAAGCACCACAAGCTGAAATGACTGATTGGAAAAACCTAGTACACCGCGTGAAAAATCTTTCCAAAAAAGTTCGTATTGGTTTAGTTGGTAAATATGTTTCCTTGCAAGATGCTTACCTTTCTGTAGCAGAAGCACTTCGTCATGCAGGATATGACCATGATGCAGAAATCGAAATCGACTGGATTGATTCTGAGAAAGTAACAAAAGAAAACGTTGCTGAGATCATGAAAGACGTTGATGGTATCTTAGTTCCTGGTGGTTTCGGCGACCGTGCTATTGAAGGTAAAATTGCTGCTATCGAGTATGCGCGCGTAAATAAAGTACCTTATTTCGGTATTTGTTTAGGTATGCAACTGGCAACTGTTGAATTTGCCCGCAATGTTCTTGGGCTTGAAGGAGCGCATTCCGCAGAAATCGAACCAGAAACAAACCACAACATCATTGACTTATTACCAGAACAAAAAAATATCGAAAACATGGGTGGAACGCTTCGTCTTGGCTTGTATCCAGCGCGTATTAAGCAAGGAACAAAAGCGGAGGCTGCTTATGGTACAACTCTTGTAGAAGAGCGTCACCGTCATCGTTATGAGTTTAATAACGAATATAGAGAACAAATGGAAGAAGCTGGCATGATTGTTTCTGCAACAAGCCCAGATGGTCGTTTAGTTGAAGTAGTTGAACTAATTGATCACCCTTGGTTCGTCGCTTGTCAATATCACCCAGAATTCATTTCCCGTCCAAACCGTCCACAAAGCTTGTTCAAAGATTTTGTTGGCGCAGCACTTAACAATAAATAAGACAATAAAAAACTCCCAGCCGAGTGTGGCTGGGAGTTTTTTTAATTATTTAGTAGCACTAAGGTTAGAAGCTTTCGTCCAACCAATAAAAGTAGTACTTGTTCTTATACGATACCAAAGTTGTCCTTCGACAGTTGCTTGGCTATCGACAGTTAATTTTTCATTTTTGTATGTTGCTAAAGTGCCCCATTTAACATCGGCATCCACTACTGGAACCTTATAGTACGCTTCGCCAGTTTTGCTTGGGATGACGTAACGCGTTAAATTAGTCGGTGTTTCCATGCTTTGTTTGTAGAACGTATCAAGTGGACGAGTGTCAACCCAACCAATTACTTTGCCATCAATACTAAATTGATACCAAGTAGTGATTGGCGTTTTAGCTTCGCGCAAGATACGCATGTTTTTGCCAGCATAGACAGACAGTTGGTTAACTAGAGTAGCACCTTCTGTTTTGTAAGGTTTCGTCCAAACGGCATTACCCGGTGCAGTTTTAACTCTCGCATAAGCAGTTACGCCTTTATCATACTCGATTGGATCAAATGGAGACGTAGCTGTTAAGTTCGCAGCTTTCGTCCAACCAATAAAAGTAGATCCTGCGCTCACGCGATACCAAAGTTGTCCCTCAACAGTTGCTTGTTTGTCAACGGTTAATTTTTCGTTTTTATAAGTGGCTAAAGTGCCCCATTTAACGTCGGCATCGGCTACTGGAACTTTATAGTAGGCTTCACTGGCTTTATTTGCCACAACGTAACGCGTTAGATTAGCAGGCGTTTCCATGCTTTGTTTGTAGAAGGTATCGAGTGCGCGTGTGTCAACCCAACCAATCGTTTTGCCATCAATGCTAAATTGATACCAAGTTGTAATTGGTGTTTTGGCTTCGCGCAAGATACGCATATTTTTACCAGCATAGACAGAAAGTTGATTAACTAAATTAGCGCCTTCTGTTTTATAAGGTTTCGTCCAAACGGCATTACCTGGAGCAGTTTTAACTCTCGCATAAGCAGTTACGCCTTTATCGTATTCAATTTTATCGAAAGGAGAAGTAGCTGTTAAGTTCGCGGCTTTCGTCCAGCCAATAAAAGTGGATCCTGCACTCACGCGGTACCAAAGTTGTCCTTCAACAGTTGCTTGTTTGTCAACGGTTAATTTTTCGTTTTTATAAGTGGATAAAGAGCCCCATTTAACATCAGCATCAGCTACTGGAACTTTATAGTAGGATTCGCTGGCTTTATTTGGCACGACGTAACGTGTTAGATTGGCAGGTGTTTCCATGCTTTGTTTGTAGAATGTATCAAGTGCACGTGTGTCAACCCAACCAATTGTTTTGCCATCAATGCTAAATTGATACCAAGTAGTGATTGGTGTTTTGGCTTCGCGCAAGATACGCATGTTTTTGCCAACATACGAAGATAGTGGATTTACAAGTTTTGCGCCTTCTGTTTTGTAAGGTTTCGTCCAAACAGCATTATAAGGTGCAGTTTTTACTCTTGCATAAGCAGTTACGCCTTTATCATATTCGATTTTGTCATAAGTGACTTTGCTTGCTTGAATAGCGTTATATTTTTCGTTAATCAATGTCACAAAACTATTGAAGTTATAGCCCCATTGATTGAAATAAGAAACAGGGTCAGTGTGCGTTGTTCCACCAAGATAACGTGTAACCGAATCATGAGACCAAACAGTTCCTTTGCCATCATTATGCGCGCTATCAACTGGAAGATTATATTGATCTAACAGATAAGCTGCGTAATAGGCGTAGTTATTAATAGAACGAGCGAATTCGTCAAATGTTTTCGAACGAACTAATTCGACTTGGATAAAGCGAGAATTGGCATATTGACCGGCTCCCCAAACCCCATTCTCAGTTGGATGAATTTGAATAATACGAGATTTATCTACAAATGAATGAACGAAAGCATTATTGTAGTTTCTACTCATATAACTAATCTCACCTGTAATAGTAGAAGAATTATTTGCAGTTTCATGAATGACTATTCCTTCAGGTTTCCCGTAACCATTACGGTAATTAAATTTAGGAAATTGACTTTGTAATTGTTTTTCTATAGATGCGCTTGAAAATTTGTTTGATTTAATATAGGAATTAACGTCAGGATATCCTGTTGTTGCACGAAGTAATGGCACAGAGTTAAGTGCGCTATTAGTTCCATCTTCAAAGCCGTCATGTTCTTCCGTAGCAGTTCCGTCCCTAACTCCTTGGGGAATATAGATGGATTGATCATCTACACTTTGCACGGTTTCCGTGGAAGCTGCACTTGCTTTCTCTGTAATCATGGTAGCGGACGCGCCAATAAAAGCAAGGCTTGTAAAAACAACCGCCGATTTTACTAATTTTTTCAAAGTTTAAATCCTCTCCTAACTACACTACTTTCAATAAGAAATAAAATTATTCTACACTAATTATGACAATACGTGAAGTCGTAGTCAATGGCTATAAGCAACAATGAACCTAATTGCACATGTTTTTTAATGTAAAAGTAATATAATTTCAAAATGGTACACAAAATGTAATTTTAACGAAGTAGAGATATGTGTTTTGTAATAGGTAAAAAGACTCTAAATAAAGGATTTCTCCTTTTTCGGTCAAACAAGTTGACATCAAGAAGCCAAAATAGGAAACTAAAAATATCTATAGGAAAGAGGGAGCGGCAATTTGCAGAAGAAAGCAATGATAGTATACAATCCGGCAGCAGGGAAAAATAAATTTCGAAAATTACTTCCAGATGCAGAAAAAATTTTAACAGAAGCAGATTTTGAAGTAACTTTAGTCCCGTCAACTAAAGCACCAAAGAGCACGACAAAAATTGCACAACAAGCGGCTGAGGCAGGTTATGATGTCGTGATTGCTGCAGGTGGCGATGGCACAGTGAATGAAGTCGTCAACGGTTTAATGCAAGTGGAAAAAAGACCGAAACTAGGAATTCTACCAGTAGGCACAACGAACGATTATGCCAGAGCATTAAATGTGGCTAAAGATCCACTCGAAGCGCTTCAGATTATTGCTAAACAAGAAACGATTCAGGTAGACATTGGAAAAGCTAACGAAACCGAATTTTTTATTAATAATGCAGCAGGCGGAAGAATCACAGAAATAACGTACGCTGTAAAAGAATCGATGAAATCCAAATGGGGAAGATTAGCGTATCTTTTCAGTGGACTTACAGTACTTCCGAAATTATCACCAGTGAGTGTGGAAATTGCCTACAATGAGGAAGTTTTCAAAGGTGAAATTCTGTTGTTTTTCGTAAATAAATCGAATTCAGTTGGCGGGATGGAAACACTCTGTCCACCAGCAGAATTAAACAGCGGTATGTTCGAACTTTTAATTTTAAAAAAGGTGTCGCCTAAAAAATTATTTCAACTTTTTGCTTCCATAAAAAAAGGAACGCATTTAAGTAGTCCGGATGTCATTCATGTGCGCACCGATAAAGTAGTGATAAAAAGTGAGGCAGATTTAAATG
The DNA here is from genome assembly GCF_014229645.1 of Listeria swaminathanii. Taxonomy (GTDB): domain Bacteria; phylum Bacillota; class Bacilli; order Lactobacillales; family Listeriaceae; genus Listeria; species Listeria swaminathanii. Next base: position 46,803 of record NZ_JAATOD010000004.1, read on the forward strand.
TAAGTTACGACGGTGTATATGGTGGGAAAGCCACGTATACATTAGAGGTAATCCCGGAAGCATTAGAAGTATTTGCCGATGAAAAACGAATTTCAGACCGTCTTAGAGGCTAAAGCGTTTACACCAGAAAATTTTCTGGTTTTTATGGTAAATTCATCACAAATCTGTTATCATATGTTTGTTAGGGGAAAATAGCTGCCACTATTTTTCACGGCGGAAATTCAAATCTTAGGGGAAATCAAAAATGGTTTTCCTAAATTCCTGAGGGAGGAAATTGTATTATGCCTATCGTTAACATGACAGACATGCTGAAAAAAGCATTAGCTGGAAAATATGCTGTTGGTCAATTCAACATCAACAACCTTGAATGGACTCAAGCTATTTTGAAAGCTGCAGAAGCAGAAAAAGCACCAGTTATTTTAGGAGTTTCTGAAGGAGCTGCTAAATACATGGGAGGATTCAAAACAGTTGTAAAAATGACTGAAGGACTTGTAGAAGACCTGAAAATCACTGTACCTGTTGCGATTCACCTTGATCATGGTTCAAGTTTTGATTCTTGTAAAGCGGCTATCGATGCAGGATTTTCTTCTGTAATGATCGACGGCTCTCACCACCCAATCGACGAAAACATTGAAATGACTAAAAAAGTTGTTGATTACGCGCATGCTAAAGGCGTATCTGTTGAAGCTGAAATTGGAACTGTTGGTGGAGACGAAGACGGAGTTACTGGTGGAATCAACTATGCTGATCCACAAGAATGTTTACGTGTAGTTAAAGAAGCTAACATTGATGCACTTGCTGCAGCATTAGGTTCTGTACACGGTCCTTACCACGGCGAACCTGTTCTTGGTTTTGACGAAATGAAAGAAATCTCCGAACTTACAGGTGCTCCACTTGTACTTCACGGCGGTTCTGGAATTCCTGAACACCAAGTTAAAAAAGCAATTGAACTAGGTCACAGCAAAATCAACGTTAACACTGAATGCCAAATCGTTTGGACTGCAGCTGTTCGCGAAAAATTAGCTACTGATGACAAAGTTTATGATCCACGTAAAGTAATCGGCCCTGGTGTGGACGCGATTATCAAAACTGTTTCAGAAAAAATTCAAGAGTTTGGTTCTAACGGTAAAGCGTAAGACAAACTTTATGATGATATAAAAAATAACTGGTAGGATCACTTGTTGATTTTGCCAGTTATTTTTTATGTGTATCTTAGGGGCATTTATAGAAGGAATTTAATTATCGTTATGAGGGCGAATATGGTATGATAACTATAGCTTTCATTTAATAGAACGAATCAATCCAAATTTCCCGATAAAAAATCATGCTTCAGGCGCATGTTTTATCAATTTGAATGAGTCATAATATAGTTAGTTGCGTAATACGACTTACTAGAGTTATGTTATAATAATATATTAAATGATGAATGAACCAACGAGGAAGAGAGTAGGCGATAGTAATGAATATAGGGATTTTTACGGATACCTACAGTCCGCAAATTAGCGGTGTAGCTACATCGATAATGATTATGGAAAACGAACTAAGAAAACAAGGGCACACTGTATATATATTTACGACAACCGATCCGAACGCTGATAGAGAAAGCGAAGAGGGGCGTGTGTTTCGTTTGCCAAGTATTCCGTTTGTCTTTTTTCCAGAACGTCGCGTAGCAATTGCTGGAATGAATAAGTTTATTAAGCTAGTAGGTCGCTTGGACTTAGATATTATTCACACACATACGGAGTTTTCTTTAGGTCTATTAGGTAAGCGAATTGCTAAAAAATATCATATTCCTTCTATTCATACTTACCACACAATGTATGTCGATTATTTGCATTATATTGCGAAAGGTAAAATTTTAACACCGTCAATGGTGGGGAAAATGACCAAATCATTTTGTGATAGCTATGATGCGATAATTACTCCGACAGCAAAAGTTAGACATCACTTAGAAGAACAAGGTATCCACAAATTAATGTATACAGTTCCAACAGGCACAGATATTTCATCGTTCGCGCCGGTTGAGAAACAGCGAATTCTAGACTTGAAAAAATCACTTGGAATCGGAACAGAAGATCCAGTGATACTTTCGCTCGGAAGAATTGCTCATGAAAAAAATATTGATGCGATTATTAACGCAATGCCAGAAGTCCTACAAACGAAACCAACAGCCAAACTTGTTATTGTTGGCGATGGACCGGTACGTAAAGACTTAGAAAAATTAGTAGAAGAAAAACATTTAGAAGCGCATGTTATTTTCACCGGAGCAGTTGACTGGGAAAATATTAGTTTATATTACCAATTAGGAGATCTCTTTGTGAGTGCATCAACGACAGAAACGCAAGGATTAACCTATGCAGAAGCAATGGCGGCATCTTTACCAGTCGTTGCTAAACGTGATGAAAGCATTGAAGGATTTTTAAGTGACCGAGAAACGGCCTTTTTATTCGATGAAGATTATGAGCTTGCAAGTCTATTAATTAAAATACTTTCAGATAAAAATACAGCAACATTAGTAGCGTCAAACGGTAGAGTAAAAGTAGAATCCATTTCGGCGGATCAATTTGGCATCAACATTGAATCTACATATAATGAAATTCGTGAAATTTATCGAGTAAAGCGACAAAATGGCACGATAAAAGTAAAACCAACATTAATAAAAAGTAAAATAGCATCACAAGTATTTTCACTATCATCTTCTACGCATGTTCAAAGGAAAGAGAGGTCATCGCGGCGTGATTAAGTTGACAATGCTATCTTCGGCAGAAAAAGTAAAAGGACAAGGTGTAGCATCGGCTTACCGCGAACTTGTGAACTTGCTAGAAGAAAGAGATATAAATGAAATTGATATGAAGATTAATAGTTTTGAGAAATCGGATATCACGCATTACCATACCGTTGATTTCCGTTTTTTTCTTTCGACTTTTTTTAAGAAGAAACGAGGCGTTCGGGTTGGATATGTTCATTTTTTGCCCGAAACAATGGAAGGTAGTTTGAAGCTACCTTGGATTGCCCGGGTTGTTTTTTATAAGTATTTGATTGGTTTTTATAAGCGTATGGATGAAATCGTTGTGGTTAATCCATCTTTTATACCGAAACTAACTGCTTATAATATCCCTGAAGAAAAAATCCATTATATCCCAAATTTCGTTTCCAAAAAGAGCTTTTTTCCGATTTCTCAGGCAGAAAAACAACTGGCTCGCGAGAAATATGGAATTCCTGCTGATAAATTCACGGTGATTGGCATTGGGCAAGTACAGCATCGTAAAGGCGTGCTTGATTTTATCGAAGTAGCGAAAAAACTTCCCGATGTTCAATTTGTTTGGGCGGGTGGATTTTCTTTTGGGAAAATTACTTCTGGCTACGAGGAATTGAAAAAAATCTATGATAATCCACCGAGTAATGTGAAATTCATTGGGATTGTAGATCGTTCGGAAATGAATGCTTGTATTAATATGGCCGATGTATTCTTTATGCCTTCTTACAATGAGCTGTTTCCGATGGCGATTTTGGAAGCGATGAGTTCGGATGTTCCGATATTACTACGGAATTTGGATTTATATGAAGAAATTTTAGACGGTTATTATGTGAAAGAAATGGATAATGCCGGGTTCATTCGGGCTATCGAACGTTTAGAACATGATGCGAATTATTATAATGAAATGTTGCAAGCAGCGAAACGCGGGGCAGCTTATTATTCCGAAGATCGCCTTGCTAAAATATGGTTGGACTTTTATCAAGGTTTACTAACGAAGGAGTGAAAGTTATGAGTGGAGGCGCGAAGAAAAATCTATTTAATATTGCGATTGTATTAGCGATTAGTATCGGCTTCATTATTTGGCAATTTCAAGGCGTAGATATCTCCACTTTTTTCGCTTCGATGTTAAAAGTGAACCCTTGGTGGCTCCTCGCGGCATTTGCTGCGATGTTTATTTACTGGTTTTTAGAAGCGGTCGTTTTACAAACGGCATCTAAACCAGCGAATAAAGAGCAACGGTTCTTTTCGTCTTTTCGGATTACGATGATTGGCCAATTTTTTAATACAATTACTCCGATGTCAACTGGTGGGCAACCGGCGCAACTTGTGATGTTAACGAAGCAAGGCATGGATGCGGGACGAGGCAGCTCAGTTTTACTCGTGAAATTCATTATTTATCAAGCGATGGTTGTGCTGAACTTTTTAGTTATTTTGATTTTTGGTATCCATTATTTAATGACGGGTGTGACACAACTGAAATTCCTTGTTTTACTTGGTTTTGGTGTCCATGTCATCGTTATCGCGGCCCTTATTTTAGTAGGTAGAAGCCAAAAATTCACGACAAAATTAGTCCATGTCTTACTCGTACCGACGCGACTATTTATGAAAAAGGAAAAAGTAGCTAATTTAAGAAATATGCTAGATGAAAAAATTGTTACTTTCCACGAAGAAAGTAGTCGGATTGGGAAAGATTGGAAATTAATTGTGCGTTGCTGTTTTTACACGACGTTACAACTTTGGATTTATTTTTCTATTCCGTTCTTTATTTTACAAGCAATTGGTGTCACAGGAATTGGGCTGTATATGGCGATTACGTATCACGCATTTATTATTATGTTTGCGACGGTCATGCCAACTCCGGGCGGCGCGGGTGGTGCTGAGTATACTTTCACCCTGCTATTCGGGATGTTACTTGGACCAGCCAAATTACTAATGGCACTCGTTTTATGGCGAATTATTACCTATTATAGCTGCATTGTTTTTGGTGCTGGAGCCTTGTTAATTAAAGATACAGCATCCCAGAAAATCAAGCCGCATATCGAAGCGCTCGCAAAAGCACCAGTTAAAAATTTACCACAATAATAAAAAGCTTGGGGGCACACTGTTCCCGGCTTTTTTTAGAGAAAGCATCTTGCAAAGTAAAACAAATTAATGGATAATGAAAAAGTATGACAAGCTTCAGGAAAGAAGGGTACATTTGTGACGGATAAACTGATTATTCAAGGCGGAAAAAAATTAACTGGCACTTTGCAAGTTGATGGTGCAAAAAATAGTGCGGTGGCCTTGATTCCAGCTGCAATTTTGGCGGAGTCTGAAGTAGTTTTAGAAGGGTTACCAGATATTTCGGATGTATATACACTTTATGATATTTTAGAAGAACTTGGCGGCACAGTTCGCTATGATAATAAAACAGCAGTTATTGATCCAACAGATATGATTTCGATGCCACTTCCATCAGGAAATGTGAAGAAATTACGCGCGTCTTATTATTTAATGGGTGCAATGTTAGGTCGATTTAAAAAAGCAGTTATTGGTCTTCCGGGTGGTTGCTATTTAGGGCCACGTCCCATTGACCAACATATTAAAGGCTTCGAAGCTCTAGGCGCAAAAGTAACTAACGAACAAGGTGCGATTTATTTGCGTGCCGATGAACTAAAAGGTGCGCGGATTTACTTAGACGTTGTAAGTGTAGGCGCTACAATTAATATTATGCTAGCAGCTGTTCGTGCAAAAGGAAAAACAATTATCGAAAATGCAGCTAAAGAACCGGAAATCATTGATGTTGCCACACTTTTAACAAATATGGGCGCAATTATTAAAGGTGCTGGAACAGATACTATTCGCATTACTGGGGTAGATCATCTGCATGGTTGCCATCACACAATTATTCCGGATCGAATCGAAGCAGGAACATTCATGGTGCTTGCAGCGGCTTCTGGTAAAGGTGTGCGAATCGAAAATGTTATTCCGACCCACTTAGAAGGAATCATTGCTAAACTTACAGAAATGGGCGTTCCGATGGATATAGAAGAAGATGCTATTTTTGTAGGAGAAGTAGAAAAAGTGAAAAAGGTAGATATTAAAACATATGCTTATCCAGGTTTTCCAACGGATTTGCAACAGCCGCTAACCGCACTTTTAACACGCGCGGAAGGTAGTAGCGTTATTACGGATACAATTTATCCAAGCCGTTTTAAACATATTGCGGAAATCGAGCGAATGGGCGGGAAGTTTAAATTAGAAGGCAGATCAGCAGTCATAAGTGGGCCTGTAAAGCTACAAGGTTCTAAAGTTACAGCGACCGATTTACGTGCTGGCGCTGCGCTAGTTATTGCCGGTCTTTTAGCTGACGGAGAAACAGAAATTCATGGCGTAGAACACATTGAACGTGGTTACAGTAAAATTATTGAAAAACTGTCTGCTATTGGAGCCGATATAACTCGTAGCAATGCAGCAGAAACGAAATTATAAAAATCTGAGGCTGGAGCGAATCAAGTCGTTTCAGCTTTCCCTCAAATTCCCTCCATTGCAATTTATTCCTATTACTATTTATTAACTCAAAAAGGTGGTCCATACATGGCTAAACTGTCCATTGCATACTTAGAAAGTTTAACAATTAAAGAAATCTACGCTTTAGCAAAAGAACATAAAATTGCGTATTACAGCAAACTAACAAAACGAGAATTGATTTTTGCTTTATTAAAATCAAATGCAGAAAAAGAAGGATTTTTCTTCATGGAAGGTGTACTAGAAATTATTCCAAATGAAGGTTTCGGCTTTTTGCGCCCAATCAATTATTCGTCTAGCTCAGAAGATATTTACATTTCCGCGTCCCAAATTAGACGTTTTGAGTTAAGAACTGGGGATAAAGTTTCTGGGAAAGTTCGTCCTCCGAAAGAAAACGAACGTTATTTTGGCTTGCTTCATGTTGAAGCTGTAAATGGAGAAAATCCGGAAGTTGCGAAAGAAAGAGTACATTTTCCAGGGTTAACGCCACTTTATCCAGATCGTCAAATTCATTTAGAAACGGGAAAAAATCCGATTTCAACTAGGACGATTGATTTGATTTCACCAATTGGATTTGGGCAACGTGGACTTATCGTAGCGCCACCAAAAGCGGGGAAAACCGTATTGCTCAAAGAAATTGCTAATGCGATTACGACGAATCACCCGGATTCCGAATTGATTGTCTTGTTAATTGATGAGCGTCCGGAAGAAGTAACGGATATTGAACGTTCTGTAAAAGCAGATGTTGTCAGTTCCACATTTGATGAGGTGCCAGAGAATCATATTAAAGTGGCAGAACTAGTACTTGAACGCGCGATGCGTCTAGTCGAACAAAAGCGTGATGTAGTTATTTTAATGGATAGCATTACACGACTAGCTAGAGCCTACAATCTAGTTATTCCGCCAAGTGGTCGTACACTTTCTGGCGGTATTGATCCAGCTGCTTTCCACAGACCTAAGCGTTTCTTTGGAGCTGCTCGAAATATTGAAGAAGGCGGAAGTTTAACAATCCTTGCCACGGCTTTAGTTGATACAGGCTCACGTATGGACGATGTTATTTACGAAGAATTCAAAGGAACTGGAAACATGGAATTGCATCTTGATCGCCAACTTGCAGAACGCCGCGTCTTCCCAGCGATTGATATGCGCCGCTCCGGAACACGAAAAGAAGAATTGCTACTATCCAAAGATCGCCTAGAACAACTTTGGAAAATCCGTAAAGCAATGCCAAAACAAAGCGACGGACTTGAGATTTCAGAACGTTTCGTACGCTATTTAAAGAAAACGGAAAATAACGAAGCTTTTTATGAATTATTGCAAGAAGAGATGTTTAAAAAATAAAGAGAAGCTGTACTTTTCTTATTAATTTTGATACTATCGTTTGTAGAGTAATTATTGAAATCACTAGAAGGAGAAAGATAATGAAACTAATTACAATATCTGTTCCTGCATATAATGAGCAAGAATCTATTGTTACATTATATGAAACGGTTGTGAATGTAATGGAGTCCATTAAGGATAAATATACATTCGAATTGCTATTTATCAATGATGGAAGTAAAGATAATACATTGGAAATAGTAAAGCAACTGCATAATAAAGATGAACGAGTAGGTTTTGTGGATTTATCAAGAAATTACGGGAAAGAAATAGCAATGGCAGCGGGATTCGATTATGCAAAAGGGGATGCCGTCATTACGATGGATGCGGACTTACAACATCCACCTGAATTAATCGTAGAAATGGTCGAGCTATGGGAACTAGGGTATGAAGATGTTTATGCAAGACGGAATAAAAGACCAGGAGAAAATTGGTTAAAAAAAGCAACCTCTAAATATTATTATAAAATGCTACAAAAAGTAACAAAAACGCCGGTTCTTCCAGATACAGGCGATTTTCGTTTGCTTGATAGACGATGTGTAGATGCTATCAAAAAGCTAAGAGAAACACAGCGCTATACAAAAGGATTATATAATTGGATCGGATTTAAAAAAGTAGAAGTAACTTTTGATGCTGCGCCAAGACATGCCGGTGAAACTAAATGGAATTACCGAGCTTTGATTAATTTGGCTCTTGAAGGAATTACTTCTTATACCACTTTACCGCTAAGATTATCAACGGTTGCTGGATTTACAATATCAATCGGTACATTTATATATTTAATTTATATACTGATTAAAACCTTAATTGTAGGTTCTAGCACTAGTGGCTTCCCTACCTTGATGATAACTATACTATTTTTAGGTGGAATTCAGTTAACTAGTATTGGGATTATCGGTGAATATTTAGGAAGAATTTTTAATGAAGTCAAGAAACGTCCGCTTTATTTTGTAGAAGAATACAACGGAGAGAAAGAAGATGTCAAATGAGTAGAGTAAGGCAATTACTAGATAAATTACCGTGGTATACAGATAGCATACATAGCATTTTAATGTATTTAATTATGGGTGGATTTACCACCTTGATTAATATCGTGACTTTTTGGTTATGTACTGATTTATTAAATTGGGATTACCGAATTGCAAATACAATAGCATGGGTAGCATCTGTATTGTTCGCCTATTTTTCTAATAAAAAGTATGTTTTTGATAGCTATACTCCCACATGGAAAGAAAAAGCGAGAGAAGTTTCTTCGTTCTTTGGTTTTAGATTTTTAACATATATAGTTGATTTCTTCGTAATGATCCTATTAATTAGTGGACTAGGAATAAATGAACTATGGGCAAAAATTTGGACGAATGTAATTGTATTAGTATTGAATTATGTATTTAGTAAGTGGATTATTTTTAGAGTGAGAAAATAAAGGGATGTGTATCTATGATAAATAGCATAAAAAAAGATGGCGTTAAAATTGGGATTTTTAGTTTTATTATTTTTTTGTTTTACTTGTATCTGTCTTATTGTACGCCATTAACCCATGATGACTGGACTTGGGGAATTAGACTTGGAATGAATCGATTCTATGATGGATTTAAAGATTATAATGGACGTTATTTTGGGAATATTTGTGAGTTAATTATTACGAGGGTTGATTGGTTCCGTATCCTAATTATGGGTGTGTTTGGTGCTGCAATTGTAGTATTACCACTTTTAATTGCCAAAACAGCAAAGTTAACTATCGGTTTCCTTAGCTTATTCTTAATGTTAGGTGTAACTAGCGATATGTTTTCTTCTACATTCGCATGGGCAGCTGGTTTTGCTAATTATAATACAGCGACTATTTGTATTTTAGTATATTTATTAATTATAAAAAATATCTTCTATGAGAAGACACCTAAGTATTCTATTTGGCTACTAATATTCGCCGTTCCACTTGGTATTGGTTCTCAATTATTTGTTGAACATGCAACAATTTACAATGTGTTTGCGGGCGCTTTTGTTATCATTTATAGCTTCATGAAATTTAGAAAGTTTTTTGCTTTCCATATCGTATATCTTGTATCAGCGCTTATCGGAGCGGTTATCATGTTTTCCAATGGTGCTTATGTAAAAATATTCACTGGTGCAGATAATTACCGGACTATCGATACGGACATGGGGATTTTTGAGAAGATCTATTCTATTTTCTCTACCAGCATGTATAAATTTTTAATTATGAATAATATTATTTTAAACTTTGTATTAGCTGTTTTTTGTATTTTCCTTCTTGTGAAGATCGGGAAGAACTTACCAACTTGGAAAATATGGGTGAAAAATATTTTCATCGCAATCTTGACAATTTATCCTTTCTACCGACCATTTATTGTTGATAGAATGCAATTAAGCATTTTTACAGATGTGGCAAAAACTTCTGAATTCGAAGCTTGGATTTCGTTATTATTTTATTTAACTATCCTGTTTACGATTATCTTATTCTTCAAGAAGAGTTCTTTAAAAGTAGAGCTTAGTTTCTACCTAATATCTGCCGTGTTTATTGCGGGGCCACTGTTCTTTGTCACACCTTTTGGCTCAAGATGCTTTATCCTTTCTTATGCATTTTTCGTGTTATTTATTGTTCGCCTGCTTGTTTACCTTGTAGATGAAGAGTTTATAAATTTAAAAGCTATTAGTATTCCGATAATCACGCTGGCGCTAACGTTAGTGTTTGCCTACAGTGTCATTTTTGCTCAAATAAAAATTTCTGATAATGAAAGAATGGATAGTATCCAACAGCAAATAGATGAAGGGAAAAAAGTGGTAACAGTTAAGCCGCTAAAACATGAGAAATTCTTATGGAATAGTAAATTAATGATCCCTGGTTTCCAAGCAGATAATTTCAAGATTTTCTTCAATTTACCTAAAGATGTACAACTTAAAAACGCACCTGAGAAATAAAGTCTGGTGCATAAAGTAATCTTTAACAAATGGATGCAAAAATAATCTTGCTTGTTTGCTTTAACATTGTTATAATATCTATACTGTGTGTAAAAGCACTTAATTACTCTGTTTCAGATGATTCAGGGCGAAGGAGTTGAAAAGAAATGAAAACTGGAATTCATCCTGAGTACCGTCCAGTGGTATTTGTTGATACTAGTACTGATTTCAAATTTTTGTCAGGTTCTACTAAGAGCTCAAGCGAAACAATTAAATGGGAAGATGGCAACGAGTATCCTTTACTACGTGTCGAAATCTCTTCTGATTCGCACCCGTTCTATACTGGTAAACAAAAACATGCGACTGCAGACGGCCGTGTGGACCGCTTCAACAAAAAATACGGTCTCAAATAAGACTGTATGTAACGAACGAAATAATTTGCGCACTCAGCTTTTGCTGGGTGTGTTTTTTTATGGAATTATTTCTCAGAGCTACTAAAAATAAAAACTTTCCTTTCAAGGGTTTACTTTTCCCTGTGAAGTTGCGTATAATATCACTAATTACTTTTTTTATGAGTAGGTAATAAAAAAGTTAAATTTTCTGTTTTGTTAAACAATAATAAGGAGGTTTTCAAGTGGAAGCAAAGTTACAAGTAGGTGTGTTAGGATTTGGAACGGTAGGTAGCGGTGTTATTCATATTTTAGAAGAGCATCAAGAAAAAATCAGTCAAGTAACTGGATACCATATTTCTGTTAAGAAAGTGCTAGTTCGTGACTTAGAAAAAAATCGCCGTTATGAAACAAAAGGTTTTGAACTAACCACCAATCCGTCTGATGTACTGGATGATCCAGAAATTGCTGTTGTTGTCGAGGTTATGGGCAGCATCACAACTGCGCGGGAATACATTTTGCAGGCCTTGAAAGCTGGAAAACATGTAGTAACTGCGAATAAGGATTTGATTGCGCTACACGGCGACGAATTAGTGGCAGTTGCACAAGCTAATAAATGTGATTTGTTTTATGAAGCAAGCGTTGCAGGCGGGATTCCCATTTTACGTACAATCGTAAATAGCCTTGCAGCAGATAAAATTCAAAAAGTAATGGGTATCGTCAACGGGACGACCAATTTCATGCTAACAAAAATGACATCAGAGAAAAAGTCATACGAAGAAGTTTTAGCAGAAGCCCAAGCACTAGGATTTGCCGAGTCCGACCCAACGAATGACGTGGACGGAATCGATGCAGCTAGAAAAATGGTTATTATGACAAGACTCGCATTTGGTATGAATGTGAATTTAGATAATGTAGAAACAAATGGTATTCGCGGGATTTCTCCTGAAGATATCGAAGTAGCGTACCAATTAGGCTATAAAATTAAACTTGTAGGTACTGCCGAAGAAACAAATGGCACAGTTAATGTCAACGTTGGACCAGTATTATTACCAAAGGCACATCCGCTTGCAGGCGTTAACTATGAAAATAATGCCGTATTTGTAACTGGTGCAGCTGTCGGAGAAACAATGTTTTACGGACCTGGTGCTGGCGAATTACCAACAGCGACAAGTGTTGTTAGTGATTTGATTACTGTTGCGAAAAATAGTCGTCTAGGTACAAACGGTAATGCTTTCAACAGCTACAAACACGAAACAAAACACACACCAAAAGAACAAGTTTTCTCCAAATACTATCTTCGTCTAACAATGGACGATAAAACAGGAACCTTCCTCAAGTTAACGCAAATTTTTGCAGAAGCTGGCGTTGGTTTTGATAAAATTTTACAACAACCGTATGATGATTTTACAGCGACTGTTGTTATCGTGACACACTCAACAAGCCAAGCGCAATTAGAACAAGCAATCACTAGGGTGAAAGACGAGCCAGAAATGCAAATGCTCGCAAAATATTCCGTTGTGGAGGGTTAAATATGTATAAAGGTTTACTAGAAAAATATAAAGAATATCTACCAGTAACTGATAAAACGCCAATGATTTCACTTGCGGAAGGAAATACACCACTTATTCCATTGCCGAATTTGTCCAAAGAACTTGGCGTTACTTTATATGGAAAATATGAAGGATTAAATCCAACTGGTTCGTTTAAAGATCGTGGAATGGTTATGGCGGTTGCTAAAGCGAAAGAAGAAGGCGCCGAAGCAGTTATTTGTGCTTCCACAGGGAATACATCGGCAGCCGCAGCGGCATACGCAACACGTGCAGGATTAAAAGCGTACATCGTTATTCCAGAAGGCAAAGTCGCTCTTGGCAAATTAGCGCAGGCAGTCATGTATGGTGCTGATATTATCTCGATTCAAGGTAATTTTGACGAAGCATTAAAATCCGTGCGTGAACTTGCTAAAACTGAAGCAGTTACCCTTGTAAACTCTGTTAACCCATACCGTTTAGAAGGTCAAAAAACAGCTGCATTCGAAATCTGTGAACAATTAGGTTCCGCGCCAGATGTACTTGCGATTCCAGTAGGTAATGCCGGAAATATTTCTGCATACTGGAAGGGTTTTAAAGAATGGAACGAGGCTAAAGCTTCTGGACTTCCGCGGATGCATGGCTTTGAAGCAGAAGGGGCTGCGGCGATTGTTCAAGGGAAACCGATTGATAACCCGGAAACAATTGCAACAGCGATTCGTATCGGAAATCCAGCTAGTTGGGGGCTTGCAGAAGCAGCTCGCGATGAATCTGGTGGCTACATTCATTCTGTAACAGACGACGAAATTGTGAATGCGTATAAAAAAATTGCAGCACAAGATGGTGTCTTCATTGAGCCAGGTTCTGCCGCATCTTTAGCCGGCGTTATCCAACATGTTGCAAATGGAACGATTAAAAAAGGCGAAACAGTCGTTTGTGTATTCACTGGAAATGGCTTAAAAGATCCAGATACTGCGATGAGTGTGCATGAAATTCCAATTTCTCACGTAGATGATATCGAAGCAATGCGCACACATTTACGTTCAGGAGTGAATGCTTAATGCGTATTCGTGTCCCAGCAACAACGGCCAATCTTGGTCCCGGCTTTGATTCATGTGGTTTAGCGCTAACATTATATCTCACGTTAGATATTGGCGAAGAAGCGGATTCTTGGTATATCGAACATAACATTGGTGGCGGTATTCCGCATGATGAAACCAATGTAATTATCGAAACAGCCCTAAACTTAGCGCCTAATTTGACGCCGCACCATTTAGTGATGGCATGTGATATTCCGCCGGCTCGCGGGCTTGGTAGCAGTTCAGCCGCAGTTGTCGCGGGAATTGAATTAGCCAACACACTTGCAGAACTTAATCTTTCAAAAGAAGAAAAAGTGCGCATAGCCGCTGAAATAGAAGGTCACCCGGATAATGTCGCACCAGCTGTCCTAGGAAACTGGGTTGTAGGGGCAAAGTTAGACGGCGAAGATTTTTATGTGCGTCACCTTTTTCCAGATTGTGCTTTAATTGCGTTTATTCCAAAAGCTGAACTACTTACTTCGGAAAGTCGCGGCGTACTTCCCGATACACTTCCATTTAAAGAAGCAGTACAGGCGAGTAGTATTGCCAACGTGATGATCGCGGCTATTTTGCGCAATGATATGACGTTAGCTGGGGAAATGATGGAACGCGACTTATGGCATGAAAAATATCGTAGCAAATTAGTACCACATTTAACCAAAATTCGAGATGTTGCCAAAAGCGAAGGTGCTTATGCTGCTTGTTTAAGTGGCGCAGGCCCTACTGTCTTAGTATTCGCTCCTCGCGAAGTAGCGGACACACTGCAAACATCTTTACAATCACTGGAAATAGATGCAGACGTCCTTTTGCTTGATGTAGAAGGAAGCGGCGCAGAAGTTTTTCGTTAAAATCAAGCTATGCCCATTTGCGGCGTAGCTTTTTTTAACTATATGTCCCAATTTGTGCCGCTCTATGATAAAATAGGAAAAGAGTTTATAAAGTAAAAGGGAGCGGTCTTAATGGCACAATTATTTTTCCGTTATGGTTCCATGAATAGTGGGAAAACCATTGAAATTCTAAAAGTCGCACATAATTATGAAGAACAAAATAAAACAGTAGCTATCTTTACTTCAGGGATTGACGATAGAGACCAAGTTGGCTTCATTTCAAGTCGAATTGGACTGAAACGAGAAGCAACTCCTATTTTTAGCGACACGAATATTTTTGAAATCGTATCGAACATTAACCCGAAACCAAATTGTGTTCTTTTAGATGAATCACAATTTCTAGAAAAAGAACATGTATTTCAATTGGCGAAAATTGTGGATAGTTTAAACATCCCAGTAATTGCTTACGGACTAAAAAATGATTTTCGAAATGAATTATTTGAAGGCTCGAAATACTTGCTCCTATATGCGGACAAATTAGAAGAAATGAAAACAATTTGCTGGTTTTGTGCTAAAAAAGCGACGATGGTTCTGCGCGTTGATGACAAAGGAAAACCAGTGTATACAGGCGAACAAATTATGATTGGCGGAAATGACCACTATTACCCAGTGTGCCGCAAATGCCATGCCAATCCACCAATAAAATAAGTTAAAGAGGTGTTGAAATACAATGTATGATCGATTACAGGCGGTGGAAGACCGTTACGATGAATTAAATGAACTACTAAGCGATCCAGATGTAGTATCTGATCCAAAGCGACTACGTGACCTTTCTAAAGAGCAGTCCGGCATTACGGCGACAGTAGAAGCGTACCGCGAATACAAAAACGTGAACGAACAAATTGACGAAACAAAAGAACTTCTAGGCGAAAAACTGGACGATGAAATGCGCGAAATGGCGAAAGAAGAATTCGCGGAACTTCAAAAAGAAAAAACCGAACTAGAAGAACGTCTAAAATTATTACTCGTTCCAAAAGATCCAAACGATGACAAAAACGTTATTTTAGAAATTCGCGGAGCAGCTGGTGGAGATGAAGCGGCTTTATTTGCGGGCGATTTATTCCGGATGTACAGCAAATACGCTGAATCACGAGGCTGGAAAGTAGAAATTATGGACGCTAATCCAACTGGTATTGGCGGCTACAAAGAAATTATTGCAATGATGAACGGAAATGATGCCTTTTCCCGAATGAAATATGAAAATGGTGCGCACCGTGTTCAACGTGTTCCAGAAACAGAGTCAGGTGGCCGAATTCATACATCAACAGCAACAGTTGCCATTTTGCCAGAAGCGGAAGAAGTGGAAATTGAGCTGCATGATAAAGATATTCGTACAGATACATTTGCATCTACTGGTGCCGGTGGACAAAGTGTCAATACAACGATGTCAGCTGTACGTTTAACGCATATTCCGACCGGGATTGTCGTTTCGATGCAAGATGAACGTTCTCAGTTGAAAAACAAAGATAAAGCGATGAAAGTCTTGCGTGCACGTGTTTATGATAAATTTGAACGTGAAGCTCGCGAGGAATACGACGCAAACCGTAAGTCAGCTGTAGGAACGGGTGACCGCTCAGAACGTATCCGAACTTACAACTATCCACAAAATCGCGTGACCGACCACCGTATCGGTTTAACGATCCAAAAATTAGATCAAATCATGGAAGGCAAACTCGATGAAATCATTGACGCGCTAATCCTAGAAGATCAAACAAGTAAATTGGAGCATTTAAATGACGCAAATTAGTCAATTGCTAAAAAATGCGGAAGCCATCCTTCTTGAAAAAGGCTTGGATCAAAATGCAGCGGAAATTTTACTCGAAACCAGAATGGGGCTTTCGCGTTCTGAGCTTTGGATGGAAATAGGTCGGGAACTCGAACCGAATCATGAAAAGCAATTCGAGGAAGATTTTGCCAGATATTTGGCGGGAGAACCAGTACAATATATTTTAAAAACAGCGCCTTTTTATGGATATGATTTTTTAGTGACGGAAGATGTTCTTATTCCGCGTCCTGAAACAGAAGAATTGGTCGCTTGTGCGGAAGCCTTTTTGAAAAAGCATCCATTAAATAATGTATTAGATGTTTGCACAGGGAGCGGGATTATCGCCATTGCGCTAAAAAAAGCATTTCCGAATATTACCGTAACTGCTTCGGATATATCAGCTCCAGCACTTGCGGTGGCGAAAAAGAATGCGGCCTTGTTAAATGCGGACGTCCGTTTTGTGGAAACAGATTTGCTTGAAGCTTTCAAACAAAACAATGAGCGATTTGATATGATTGTCGCGAATCCGCCATATATTTCTGAGGCTGAAAAAGCAGAAATGTCGGATTATGTCTTGAAAAACGAACCATCTTTAGCATTATTTGCAGAAAATGATGGGCTTGCTATCTATGAACGATTTGTGGATAACTTAAAATATGTCCTGAATCCGTCCTTTTGGGTAGGTGTGGAGATAGGTTATACACAAGGCGAACGAGTAAAACAATTATTTGAAAAAAGTTATCCACATTCCACTGTGCTTATCCACAAAGATATCAATTCAAAAGATCGCTACGTAACATGCTCAAACATATTGGTATAAAGACGTTTCTAAAAAAGAAGCGTCTTTTTCTTATCAAAGTTATCCACAAAACTGTGGATAAAATGTTGTGCAAAAAATTTTTTTAATCAAATCTTAATAAAGAAAATGGCTTTTTTACTTAGCTTTACGAATTATCCACATTTCACAAGAAGTTATCCCCATTGACAAAGTTATTATCCACAGTTTGGGGATAACTTTTGTTCGAAAATAGTGATTTCCCGATTTTAAAAAACAATACTGTAAAAATAAGGCAGAAAACGTTAAAATATAATAGAAGTTATGTAAAGGGGATCGGAATTCATGCAAACCATTCATTGGAAAATAAACGAACAACAATCAAATCAACCCATCTATCAAGAAGCCGCTGAACTACTACAAAATGGTGAATGCGTGGCTTTCCCAACTGAAACAGTGTATGGCCTTGGAGCGGACGCGACAAACCAAGCTGCCATTCAAAAAATATACGCTGCAAAGGGTCGCCCGTCAGATAATCCGCTAATTGTCCACATCGCCCGACGCGAACAAATGGATCAATTTGTAGCGAGTTATCCACCGAAAGCCGTCCAATTGATGGAGAAATTTTGGCCAGGCCCATTAACGGTGATTCTCCCTTTGAAAGAAGATAGTTTAGCAGCCAATGTTTCTGCTGGTTTATCCACAGTCGGCGTCCGCATGCCAGAACATCCAGTAAGTCTTGAATTAATAAAAGTCGCCAATATTCCAGTAGCAGCCCCGAGCGCGAATCGTTCTGGTAAACCAAGCCCAACTACTGCTAACCATGTAATAGAAGATTTAGATGGAAAAATTGCTGGAATTATCGATGGTGGCCCGACCGGTGTCGGCTTAGAATCAACCGTTATTGATTGCTCGCTAGAAGTGCCTATCATCTTGCGCCCGGGTGGCATTACAAAAGAACAAATTGAACGAGTAATCGGCTCAGTGGACTCCTCTACAAATAGTGCAAATGAAACAGAAAAACCGAAAGCGCCAGGCATGAAATACACACACTACGCGCCGAAAGCCCCAGTTTATCTTATTGAAGGTTCTATCAATTTTTGGCAAAGTGAAATAAATAAAGCCGAAGCTGCACATAAAAAATTGGGCATTTTAGCAACGAAAGAATTGACGAGCGAACTAACAACAACGGCGGTCATTCAAACAACGGGCAGCATTGACGCCTTGGATGAAATTGCCACTAGCCTTTATAATGGTTTGCGAGCTTTTGATCATGCGGATGTGGATATCATTTTTGCGGAAGTTTACCCTGAAACAGAACTTGGGGCGGCGATTATGAACCGATTAGAAAAAGCTGCTGGAAATAGGAGGATTAGCGAATGAACGTATTATTTGTTTGTACAGGTAACACTTGCCGAAGCCCATTAGCTGAGAAAATTTTGCAAAACTTGCGGCCGGATTTAACGGTTCGTTCAGCAGGGACGCGTGCCTTGGACGGGGATGCTATCTCTGAAAACTCGCGCCAAATTCTCGCGCAAATGAATTTACCAACTACGCACACAGCCAAAAAAACCACACAGAATGATATTGATTGGGCAGACCAAATCTACGTAATGACCCAAAATCATCAAGCGGAACTCAAAAGCATTTTTCCAAAAGCGAGTGATAAAATAGAATTAATTTCTGAAGATGGAACGGATATTCCGGATCCGTACGGTGGACCAATTGAGCAATACGAAATTACCTATTACGAACTAAAAAGTGCAATTTCCGAACGTTTTCTATAAGTGAAGCGCTTCACTATCGGGAATTGCGTTTTTTTATTCCAAAATGCTTGCTTTTCTACCCAATTTAAGTAATTATTAAAGATAATACATAACAGTTCACTTGAAAAATTTATCAGAAAAGGATGGGGTCCACAGATGGTCTATTTACAAAAGCAAGATAAGGAAGTTTTTGATGCAATTAAGTTAGAGCTTGGTAGACAACGCGCGAATATCGAATTAATCGCATCTGAGAATTTTGTTAGTGAGCAAGTAATGGAAGCAATGGGTTCTGTATTAACGAATAAATATGCAGAAGGCTATCCAGGAAAACGTTACTACGGCGGATGTGAATTCGTGGATATCGTGGAAGATTTAGCACGTGATCGAGCGAAGAAATTATTTGGTGCTGAATATGCGAACGTTCAACCTCACTCAGGCGCTCAAGCAAACATGGCAGTTTATCATGCTGTACTTGAACCAGGCGACACAGTGCTTGGTATGAACCTTTCACATGGTGGGCATTTAACACATGGTAGCCCCGTGAATTTCAGTGGCGTTTTATACAATTTTGTTGAATACGGCGTGCGTGAAGATACAAAAGAAATTGACTATGATATCGTCCGTGAAGCTGCTTTAAAACATAAACCAAAAATGATCGTAGCAGGCGCAAGTGCATACCCACGTAAAATTGATTTTGCTAAGTTCCGTGAAATTGCTGATGAAGTTGGGGCATACTTAATGGTCGATATGGCGCATATCGCTGGCCTTGTTGCCGCTGGTTTACATCAAAACCCAGTTCCTTATGCTGATTTTACAACGACAACAACACATAAAACCCTTCGTGGACCTCGCGGCGGAATGATTTTAGCCAAAGCAGAATGGGAACAAAAATTAAACAAATCCATTTTCCCAGGAATTCAAGGTGGACCGTTAATGCACGTTATCGCAGCGAAAGCAGTGGCATTTGGCGAAGCATTACAACCGGAATTCACTACGTACTGTGAGCAAATTATTCGTAACTCTAAAAAATTAGCAGAAACGCTTCAAGCAAATGATGTTGCCGTTTTAACAGGTGGATCAGATAATCATTTGCTATTAATTGATTTAAAACCACTTGGCTTAACAGGGAAAGCTGCTGAGAAAGTTTTAGATGAAGTTGGTATTACCGTGAACAAAAATACCATCCCATTTGAAACAGAAAGCCCATTTGTAACGAGTGGTATCCGTGTGGGTGTTGCTGCAGTGACAACCCGTGGATTCGATGAAGTTGCGATTGAAAAAGTTGGCGTACTTATTTCAGAAGTGTTGCATAACCTAGAAAATGAAGAAGTTTTAGCAGATGTTAAAGCACGTGTTGCAACTTTAACAAATGAATATCCGCTTTATCCAAGTTTATAAAATAATGATTCCGGTTTTTTCTAATTATAGAGAAAACCGGTTTTTTTCATGTATAGCAAATTAATCCTTGCACTTGTGTCTTGTTCTGATACAATAAGAGAAGGAAATTTTCAATATCAAAGGAGCGAACTAATCGATGGCAAATGTACACGTAATTGATCACCCACTAGTACAACACAAATTAACAATCATTCGAGATAAAAATACGGGAACAAAAGCATTCCGCGAACTTGTAGATGAAGTCGCTACATTAATGGCGTACGAAATTACACGTGATATGGAACTCGAAGACATCCAAGTAGAAACACCACTACAAACAACAACTGCTAAAACACTTACTGGTAAAAAATTAGGTATTGTACCTATTTTAAGAGCTGGTCTTGGTATGCAAGATGGTATTTTAAAACTAATCCCTGCTGCTAAAGTAGGTCATGTAGGTCTTTACCGCGACCATGATACACTTGAACCAGTAGAATATTTTGTAAAACTACCTTCTGACGTGGAAGAACGTCTTTTCATCGTTGTAGATCCAATGCTTGCAACTGGTGGATCCGCGATTATGGCTATCGATTGCTTGAAAAAACGCGGCGCTCGCAACATGAAATTCATGTGTCTAGTAGCTGCTCCTGAAGGCATCAAAGCGCTTCAAGACGCACATCCAGACGTAGAAATCTACGTAGCTGGCTTAGACGAGAAGCTAGACGAAAATGGTTATATCCGTCCAGGCTTAGGAGATGCTGGCGATAGATTATTCGGAACTAAATAATTAACATTCTCCTCGATATAGTGAGATAAGGAATTATAAACAGTGCTGCTTCTGGCAAACTGAAAAATTTTTTGTCGAGCTATTTCTGAGGAGTTTTTTTATAAGGAGGCTCGAAATTGGCTAAAATCAAAGTAATGAGTATCTTTGGTACAAGACCAGAGGCAATAAAAATGGCACCGCTCGTTTTGGCATTAGAAAAAGAACCAGAAACGTTTGAATCAACGGTTGTTATTACAGCTCAACACCGCGAAATGTTGGATCAAGTCTTAGAAATTTTTGATATAAAACCCGATATTGATTTAGATATTATGAAAAAAGGCCAAACCCTAGCCGATATAACTTCACGCGTAATGAACGGAATCAATGAAGTTATCGCCGCGGAGAATCCGGATATCGTTTTAGTTCACGGCGATACAACAACGAGTTTTGCTGCCGGGCTTGCGACATTCTATCAACAAAAAATGCTCGGGCATGTCGAAGCTGGACTTAGAACTTGGAATAAATATTCACCATTTCCAGAAGAAATGAATCGTCAATTAACGGGTGTTATGGCTGATATGCACTTTTCTCCAACCAAACAGGCGAAAGAAAATCTGCTTGCGGAAGGAAAAGATCCGGCTACTATTTTTGTGACTGGAAATACGGCTATTGATGCACTTAAAACGACTGTTCAAAAAGATTATCACCATCCAATCCTAGAAAATCTTGGCGACAATCGTCTAATACTTATGACTGCTCACCGTAGGGAAAATTTAGGCGATCCGATGCAAGGGATGTTCGAAGCAGTTCGTGAAATCGTGGAAAGTCGTGAGGACGTTGAACTTGTTTATCCGATGCATTTGAATCCAGCTGTTAGAGAAAAAGCGACGAAAATTTTAGGTGGGCACGAACGCATTCATTTAATCGAACCACTCGACGCGATTGATTTTCATAATTTCTTGCGCAAGTCTTATCTTGTGTTTACCGATTCAGGTGGCGTCCAAGAAGAAGCACCAGGTATGGGTGTGCCAGTTTTAGTTTTACGTGATACGACCGAGCGTCCAGAAGGAATCGAAGCTGGGACGTTGAAACTAATTGGAACGAATAAAGAAAATCTGATAAAAGAAGCATTAGATTTACTTGATAATAAAGAAAGCCACGATAAAATGGCGCAAGCAGCTAATCCATATGGCGATGGTTTCGCTGCGAACAGAATTTTAGCAGCAATCAAAAGTCAGTTTGATGGAAGCGAACGACCAGAAGATTTTATCGTGTAAAACACAGCGGGAAACTAGGCGTTAAAAGTCTAGTTTTCCTCTTTATTTGGAATGAAAGCGCCTTATTGTTACAGATATGTTACACGCTCGATTTTCACTAGTTCTTTTATGTTACATGTGATAAGATGGTCAATGTTATTAATATAAGAGCCCAAAAAATAGCTTGTTTGTAGCATAGGGATAGAAGACTGCGCTCAGTATTCACTACAATCCCGCCGACGCTAGGTTTGCGTTGACTGAATTGGAATTTATACGGGCACTCTATATCAAAATGCAGCTCATGATAAGTGAGTCCGGCTGTTTTTTCCGTTCTTTTTCTTGGGAAAAGAACTTTCGGTCGCGAAATTTGCGAATAATCGTATCGAATTCTTTTACCAATTATGGTAGAAGTTTTTTTATTTGTGCGAAAGAAAGTTATTGTCGCCTTTTTTGTGAAATATCACACGAACAGGATACAAGTTTTCCCAATGATTACGGAGGTGTTGGTTGCTGTTAAATGGACAAAAATAATTCTGGCGTGGCAATCTAAGAAACAGATAGATTTTGAAATCAAAAAAATCTCAGAAATAATAGGCTATTCTTTTATGGATGGGTCCGATTGTGGTACTATTAGTAATAGATGTACTCACAATTTGTGAAAGTGTATTGACTTTTCTCTTTTGGCTGTTGTATGCTAAGAACTGACACGCTGATAAGGCTTTCATGTGTGTTTGGGATTGGGATGAATTGGGGGAAATGTGCTTGTTTTCACAAACCAAACTTACTCCCTGAGATTTCAAAATGGTCATCTGGAAAGAAAAATCTTTTGAAAAAGAAAGGATTGCGCCCTGAATGTTAGAATCGCTAATCGGCATGTATCATCGTCATCAGAAGTATATGGTTCTTTTTATTGCTATTTGTCTTTGTGGATGGTTTTTAACCCCGTATATACATATTTTCTTGGGACTTAAATTGGGTTTAATCGTCGGCTGGTTCAACTACTGGATATTAATGAGACGAACACAAGCAATGACAAGAGCTTTGGCAGAAAATCGTTCTTTTTATGGAATGGGAATGACGTTACGGATGGGAAGCGTGTTACTTGCTACAATTATAGCGACGCAACTGCCGGAATTTTTTCATGTTTATAGCATGGTAATCGGACTTGGGCTTGCATATGCAATTATTTTTCTAGATTTTTTTGCGTATTCCATGTACCGCAGAAAAAAGTTTTTAAAAAGAGAGGGGTGAACCTAATTGGAAGAGGAATTTCCAACGATAAGCCTATTAGGGATCGACTTTAATCTATCTAATATTTTGATGATTACTGTGACTTGTGTCATCGTTCTTCTAATAGCCATTATCTGTACCAGAAATCTGCAACGCCGTCCTACCGGAAAGCAGAACTTCATTGAATGGGTTATGGATTTTGTCAGAGGTATTATTAATAGTAATATGGATTGGAAAACCGGTGGGAGATTCCATGTGCTTGGTATTACGATATTAATGTTTGTCTTCGTTGCCAACATGCTAGGACTACCATTACAAATCGCAGTAAACGATGAAGTATGGTGGCGTTCACCTACAGCGGATCCAATTGTCACATTAACACTTGCGATAATGGTTCTTGGCTTAACGCATTACTACGGTATTAAAATGCGTGGTTTCAAGCACTACTTTGTTGGTACTTACTTGAGTCCAATGAAATTTTTATTCCCACTAAAATTAGTAGAAGAATTTGCTAATACATTAACGCTTGGTTTACGTCTTTACGGTAATATTTTTGCCGGGGAAGTTTTGTTAACCATTATTGCTACTCAACTTGCACATATTAATATATTTGTAGGTGTTCTTGCGATAATTCCAGCGATTATATGGCAGGCGTTCTCACTCTTTATTGGGGCAATTCAAGCGTACATTTTCACTATGCTGACAATGGTTTACATGTCACATAAGGTCAGTGACGAACATTAAACTAACTTTCAATTAAGTCACTTATAAAAGTAATAAAAAATAATTTTAAGAAAAATTAGGAGGATAATTATATGTCTTTAGGTGTTATTGCAGCTGCTATTGCTGTTGGATTAGGTGCATTAGGTGCGGGTATTGGTAATGGTCTTATCGTATCAAAAACTGTCGAGGGTGTTGCGCGTCAACCAGAAGCGCGTTCTATGCTTCAATCAATCATGTTCGTTGGTGTTGCGTTAGTTGAGGCCCTTCCTATCATCGCTGTTGTTATTGCGTTCATGGTTCTTAATAAATAATTTGAAGGAAGTTGAGGAAATAAAACCTCATCTCTTTCGTTTTGAACGAATAATTCAAGCGAATGTATAGAAAGGAGTGAAACTGGCGTGTTACAACCACATTTAGTAATTGGTTCCGCATTTACGTTTGGTGATGCATTCTTTACACTTTTTGCTTTCGCGATTTTGCTAGTTTTAATCCGAATTTATGCTTGGAAACCGCTTATGGGTATTATGAAAGAGCGTGAAGAGCATATTGGTTCTGAAATTGATGCTGCAGAAGAAAACCGCGCTCAATCAGAAAAATTACTTGCTGAACAAAAAAGTGTTTTACAACAAGCTCGTATTGAATCTCAAACAATGATTGAGAACGCAAAACAACTTGGTGAAAAAGAACGCGAAGAAATTGTCAAAACTGCTAGACGTGAATCAGAACGTATAAAAGAAGAAGCAAAATCCGATATTGCACGTGAAAAAGAAGATGCTATTTCTGCTCTTCGCGAACAAGTCGGTTCCTTATCTGTTCTTATTGCATCGAAAGTCATCGAAAAAAATCTGGATGAAAAAGAACAATCTAACCTTATCCAAGATTATATCGAAAGGCTAGGGGATGACAAATGAGTAAAGATTTGGAAGTTGCAGGTCGCTATGCCAATGCGCTTTTTCAAGTAGCTCAAGATAAAGATTTAGTGGACGTTTTTTCAGAAGAATTAACTGAATTAAAAGCGGCCTTGAAAGCTAATAAAGATTTTGTAAAACTACTTGAAAATCCTACTTTCACGACCGAGCAAAAGAAAAATCTTGCCAGCGCTGTTTTTGAAAAAATCAATCCGACATTAAGAGATTTTATTTATCTTTTAATCGACCGTAGCAGAGAAGATTATCTTTCTGTTATTGCGGACGTTTACCAAAAACGCGTAAATGACTTGCGAGGAGTTGCGGATGCAGATGTTTATTCTGTTGTCCCACTTTCTGAACAAGAACTTACGGCGCTCTCGAGAGTATTTGCTACGAAAATGAACAAAACAAAATTAAACATTCAAAATCACATTGATAAATCCCTTCTTGGTGGAGTCAAAGTGGTTATTGGAACCCGTATATATGATGACAGTCTAAAAACGAAATTAAAGGACATGGAACGGCAAATTAAAGCCTAGTTTCCGTTTAACGAGGGGTGAAATCAATGAGCATTAAGGCTGAAGAGATCAGCTCAATCATAAAACAGCAGATTGAAAATTATCATTCTGAACTAAAAGTGAGTGATGTTGGTACGGTTACCTACATTGGTGACGGTATTGCGCGTGCTCATGGACTCGATAATGCAATGGCTGGTGAATTGCTAGAGTTCTCAAATGGTGTAATGGGTATGGCCCAAAACTTAGAAACAAATGATGTTGGTATCATTATTCTAGGCCCTTACACAGAAATCCGCGAAGGCGATGAAGTTCGTCGTACCGGTAAAATCATGGAAGTTCCTGTTGGCGAAGCGCTTATTGGGCGTGTAGTTAACTCATTAGGTCAACCAGTTGATGGTTTAGGCCCAATTGAAACAACTGGAACTCGTCCGATTGAAGCCGTAGCACCTGGTGTTATGCAACGTCAATCGGTAAACGAACCATTACAAACAGGTATTAAAGCGATTGATGCACTTGTTCCTATTGGTCGTGGTCAACGTGAGTTAATCATTGGTGACCGCCAAACTGGTAAAACATCTGTAGCAATTGATACTATTTTAAACCAAGCTGACCAAGACATGATTTGTATTTATGTTGCTATCGGTCAAAAAGAATCTACTGTTCGTAATGCCGTAGAAACTTTACGTCATCACGGTGCGTTAGATTACACCATCGTAGTAACTGCTGCTGCATCACAACCGGCGCCACTTCTTTACTTGGCTCCTTATGCTGGTGTTGCAATGGCTGAAGAATTCATGTATAACGGCAAACACGTTTTAGTCGTATATGATGATTTATCCAAACAAGCAGCTGCTTACCGTGAGCTGTCCCTATTACTTCGTCGTCCTCCAGGTCGTGAAGCATATCCAGGGGATGTTTTCTACTTGCACTCCCGTTTACTTGAACGTGCTGCAAAATTAAATGATAGCCTAGGTGGCGGATCCATTACGGCTCTTCCATTCGTAGAAACACAAGCCGGAGATATCTCTGCTTATATTCCTACAAACGTTATCTCTATTACAGACGGACAAATCTTCTTGCAATCTGATTTATTCTTCTCCGGAGTACGTCCAGCGATTAACGCCGGTCTTTCTGTATCCCGTGTAGGTGGATCAGCGCAAATTAAAGCAATGAAAACAGTTGCCGGAACACTTCGTCTAGACCTTGCCGCTTACCGTGAGCTAGAATCTTTCTCACAATTCGGTTCTGACCTAGATGCAGCTACTCGTGCGAAACTAGAACGTGGTAAACGTACAGTAGAAGTTCTAAAACAAGATTTGCACAAACCTTTGAAAGTTGAAAAACAAGTATTGATTCTTTATGCACTTGTTCATAAATATCTGGATGATGTACCAGTTCATGATGTACTGCGTTTTGAGTCCGAAATGAATACATGGTTTGATCATAATCACCCAGAGCTTTTGGAAGAAATTCGTACAACGAAAAAACTTCCTGACGAAGCGAAACTTGAAGCAGCATTAAAAGAATTTAAAAATACATTTGTTCCTTCTGAAGAAAAATAATTTAGACTCGGAATAAATTCAAAGGTGGTGAAAATCTTTGGCATCTTTAATCGATATTAAACAACGAATAACTTCTACGCGTAAAACAAGTCAAATTACAAAAGCAATGCAAATGGTATCAGCAGCAAAACTAGGTCGTGCGGAATCTAATGCTCGTTCATATGAGCCCTACGTTTCTAAAATTAAAGACGTAGTAACACATGTTGCTGGCACTGGTAACAGTAGCGATCATCCAATGCTTGTATCTAGACCTGTTCACCGTACTGGTTATATCGTACTTACTTCTGATACTGGACTTGCCGGTTCTTACAATAGTTCCGTAATCAAAGAAGTATTCCAAGAAATTAATAAAAAGCATACGTCAAGTGATGAATATGCAATAATCACTGTAGGTAGATCTGCTCGTGACTTCTTCAAAGCGCGTCAAATGAACGTGGTTTTAGAAGTACAAGGTATTACAGATCATCCGATATTTGCGGAAATTAAAGATATTGCTAGTAACACAGTTCAAATGTTTGAAGATGGTGTTTATGACGAGGTTTTCATTTATTATAATCACCATATCAATTCTATTTCCAGCGAACTAAGAAAAGAGCAATTATTGCCACTGACAGAATTTCACGAAAAAGGCCAAGAAACAGATGTAGACCTTACTACATATGAATTTGAGCCTTCCGAACAAGAAATTCTTGAAGTACTACTACCGCAATATGTGGAAAGCCTAATTTTCGGAGCACTTCTGGATGCCAAAGCCGCTGAACATGCTGCTCGTATGACTGCCATGAGAAGCGCGACAGACAATGCATCCGATTTAATCAGTGACTTATCACTACAATATAACCGTGCTCGCCAAGCTGCGATCACGCAAGAAATTACCGAAATCGTCGGAGGAGCAGCCGCACTCGAATAGAAGTCGGCGTTTCTTGTAACGTCCCTATAAATGGGAAGGTAAGTGAGGAGGAAAAATTGCATGTCTAAAGGACAAGTAATCCAAGTTATGGGTCCAGTTGTAGACGTTAAATTTGAAGGTGGAGACCTACCTGAAATCTACAACGCCCTAGTTATTGAATATAAATCTGATGCAGAAGAAGCACCAACTAGCCAACTTACTTTAGAAGTAGCCATCCAATTAGGTGATGACGTTGTGCGTACAATCGCAATGGCATCAACAGATGGTGTTCAAAGAGGTATGGGAGTTATTGATACTGGAAGCCCAATTACAGTTCCAGTTGGTACAGTAACTCTTGGTCGTGTATTTAATGTATTAGGAAACACCATCGATTTGGACGAACCACTTCCAAGCGATATTAAACGTAATAAAATTCACCGCGAAGCTCCAACTTTCGATCAATTAGCAACAACAACTGAAATTCTTGAAACAGGAATTAAAGTAGTTGACTTGCTTGCGCCTTACTTAAAAGGTGGTAAAATCGGATTGTTCGGTGGTGCGGGTGTTGGTAAAACCGTTCTAATTCAAGAACTTATCCATAATATCGCACAAGAACACGGTGGTATTTCAGTGTTCGCAGGCGTTGGAGAACGTACTCGTGAAGGGAACGACCTTTACTTTGAAATGAAAGATTCTGGCGTTATCGAAAAAACAGCCATGGTATTCGGTCAAATGAATGAGCCACCGGGTGCGCGTATGCGTGTAGCCCTAACTGGTTTAACAATTGCTGAATATTTCCGTGATGAAGAACACCAAGATGTACTTCTTTTCATTGATAATATTTTCCGTTTCACACAAGCTGGTTCAGAGGTTTCGGCTTTACTAGGTCGTATGCCATCTGCAGTAGGTTACCAACCAACTCTAGCTACTGAAATGGGACAATTACAAGAACGTATTACATCTACTAACGTTGGTTCTGTTACTTCTATCCAAGCAATTTATGTACCAGCCGATGATTATACTGACCCGGCTCCGGCTACAACTTTCGCCCATTTAGATGCAACAACTAACTTGGAACGTAAATTAACTGAACAAGGTATTTATCCAGCGGTAGATCCACTTGCTTCTACATCTCGTGCGCTTTCTCCTGACATTGTTGGGGAAGAACACTATGCAGTAGCAACGGAAGTACAACGCTTATTGCAACGATATAAAGAATTACAAGATATCATCGCAATCCTAGGTATGGATGAGTTATCTGACGAAGATAAACAATCCGTTTCCCGTGCGCGTCGTGTACAATTCTTCTTATCGCAGAATTTCCATGTTGCAGAACAATTTACAGGCCAAAAAGGTTCTTATGTCCCTGTTAAAGAAACAGTTAAAGGATTTAAAGACTTATTAGCCGGAAAATACGACCATATTCCAGAAGATGCATTCCGTTCAGTTGGACGCATTGAGGATGTTCTTGAAAAAGCAAAAGACATGGGCGTTGAAGTCTGATAAAAACAGGAGGAAATACGTATGGGTTCATTAAATGTTAGTATTGTTACTCCAGACGGCCCTGTTTATGAAGGCGTTGCTCAAATGGTTATTGCTAGAACAAAAGCAGGTGAACTCGGTATTTTACCTGGCCATGTTCCACTAGTCGCTCCACTTAAAATCGACATCGTTCGTTTAAAAGTAGAGTCTGGTGAGGAATGGGTCGCTGTCAATGGTGGCTTTATGGAAGTAAACGGTGAAGAAGTTAATATTCTCGCGGATACTGCTGAACGCGAACAAGATATCGATATTGATCGCGCTGAAAAGGCAAAAGAACGCGCAGAAGACGAACTTAGCCGAGCAAAAGAACAAAAAGTGGACGAAGTAATGGCTCAACTAGCGCTACAAAGGGCTATCAACAGAATTCACGCAAAAGAACATAATTAATAATCTTTCACTTCCTGGTATTCGTGCCAGGAAGTTTTTTTATATACTCATAAGTGTATTAACTGTTTTTTCCTAGCTGTATTTGTTAAAATGAATAGTAGCGAAATATGAGGAGCGAACACATGTATAATATTATTATGGAATCACCATATGTCATCATCATTTCACATTTACTATTTATTGTTATTACTTTCTGGGCATTACAAGCTATTAACTATGAAAAATTCATCAAGAAAAATCATGTAACACAAGCTAGATTATTATTTGTAATCATTTCAATAGTCTTAGGTTATACATTAAGCAACTTTTTCTTGGATTATTTAGCAGCCTCAAAACAGTTAATTAATTTTTTTGGTTAATAAAGTACTATAATAGTAAAAAATTAATAGAAGTTTATAACAACTTTAATATTACGTTAAAATCAGTTGATATTATAGGGTGATAAGTGGTAGAATTACTAAGATATGTTTTAATTTAAATTTTGATTAATAAAATTCGATAAATGATTTAGTTATTAGTAACGCGGAGGGGTTCTTTTTGGAAAAAATTATTGTACGCGGTGGAAAACAGTTAAATGGTTCTGTGAAAATGGAAGGTGCCAAAAATGCTGTATTACCGGTAATAGCTGCTACATTACTTGCGAGTAAAGGTACTAGCGTATTAAAAAATGTCCCAAATTTGTCTGATGTATTCACAATTAATGAGGTTCTTAAATATCTAAATGCAGACGTTTCTTTTGTAAATGATGAAGTAACAGTTGATGCAACAGGAGAAATTACTTCTGATGCACCTTTTGAGTACGTTCGTAAAATGCGTGCTTCTATTGTTGTAATGGGACCACTTTTAGCTCGTACTGGTTCTGCACGTGTAGCTTTACCAGGTGGATGTGCAATTGGTTCAAGACCTGTTGATTTACATTTAAAAGGTTTCGAAGCAATGGGTGCAGTAGTGAAAATTGAAAATGGTTATATTGAAGCAACTGCTGAAAAATTAGTAGGCGCTAAAGTATACTTAGACTTCCCTAGTGTGGGAGCAACTCAAAATATTATGATGGCTGCAACTTTAGCAGAAGGTACAACAGTAATTGAAAACGTTGCTCGTGAACCTGAAATTGTTGATTTAGCCAATTTCCTTAATCAAATGGGTGCTAGAGTTATTGGTGCGGGAACAGAAGTCATTAGAATTGAAGGAGTTAAAGAACTAACTGCTACTGAACATTCTATTATTCCTGACCGTATTGAAGCTGGAACATTCATGATTGCCGCTGCGATTACAGGCGGAAATGTTTTAATTGAAGATGCAGTTCCTGAACATATTAGTTCATTAATTGCTAAACTTGAAGAAATGGGCGTTCAAATCATTGAAGAAGATAACGGTATTCGTGTTATCGGTCCTGACAAATTAAAAGCTGTGGATGTTAAGACTATGCCACACCCAGGATTCCCAACTGATATGCAATCACAAATGATGGTAATTCAAATGTTGAGCGAAGGCACAAGCATTATGACAGAAACTGTCTTTGAAAATCGTTTCATGCATGTAGAAGAAATGCGCAGAATGAATGCTGATATGAAAATTGAAGGACATTCTGTTATTATTTCTGGTCCTGCTAAATTGCAAGGAGCAGAAGTTGCGGCAACAGATTTACGTGCAGCAGCAGCGCTTATCCTGGCTGGTCTAGTGGCGGATGGCTATACACAAGTGACTGAGTTGAAATACCTTGATCGCGGCTATAATAATTTCCACGGAAAACTACAAGCGCTTGGAGCGGATGTTGAACGTGTAGATGATTCCAAAATCGATGTAACAAACTTAGCTTCGTTATTCTAATTTCAAATGTTAAAAACCGTATCTTTTGGATGCGGTTTTTTTATTTATCGTAAAAAAACCACGTTGTTCTAAAATTTACATTCCAGCCTTCCATAAATTATGCTATAATTCAGAATGAGATGTAAAATTAGGTGTACACCACGAAAGGAGTTAAAGTATAAATGGCAAAAGATGTTGGTATCGATTTAGGTACAGCCAATGTATTAATTCATGTTAAAGGAAGAGGAATCGTTGTTAACGAACCTGCAGTTGTCGCTGTGAACAATAAGACAGGGCAAGTTCTAGCCGTTGGATCAGAAGCAAGAGATATGGTTGGTAGAACTCCGGGAGATATTACGGCAATTAAACCAATGAAAGATGGGGTTATTGCTGATTTTGATATTGTTCAAGAAATGCTGCGTTTCTTTATACAAAAACTAAATTTAAAAACCTTTTTTTCACGGCCACGTATTTTAATTTGTTGTCCAACGAATATTACTTCTGTCGAGCAAAAAGCAATTCGAGAAGTTGCTGAAAAAAGTGGTGGAAAGCAAGTATTCCTAGAAGAAGAACCTAAAGTTGCAGCTATTGGTGCTGGAATGGATATTTTCGAGCCTTCTGGTAATATGATTATTGACATTGGTGGAGGTACTGCGGACGTTGCTGTTTTATCCATGGGTGATATCGTAACTAGTCAATCAGTAAAAGTTGCTGGTAATAAATGGGATGCAGATATTTTAAACTATGTGAAACGTAAATATAACGTACTTATTGGTGAAAGAACTGCTGAAAATATTAAAGTTACAATCGGTACTGCTAGTCAAGGCGCTAAAGAAGAAAAAATGGAAATTCGTGGTAGAGATTTAGTGAGTGGTTTACCTAAAACAATTTCGATTACAAGTTCTGAAGTAGAAGAAGCTATCCATGATTCATTACACCTAATGGTACTAGCTGCTAGACAAGTTCTGGAACAAACACCTCCTGAGCTTTCAGCGGATATTATTGATAGAGGAATCATCATGACTGGTGGCGGATCGTTACTACATGGTTTAGACGAGTTAATGTCCGAGCAATTAAAGGTTCCAGTTTTAATTACAGAGAATCCTTTAGATGTAGTAGCACTTGGTACTGGCATTTTACTTGACTCACTTACAAATAAAAAACGTAATAAATTCTAAAGTTGAATTTGGGGGATGTATATGTTAGATATTAAAAAAATCAAAGAAATCTTACCTCATCGTTATCCATTTTTATTAGTAGATAGAGTTATTTCTGTTGAAGAAGGAAA
Organism: Listeria swaminathanii; assembly: GCF_014229645.1. Lineage (GTDB taxonomy): Bacteria > Bacillota > Bacilli > Lactobacillales > Listeriaceae > Listeria > Listeria swaminathanii. Next base: position 79,806 of record NZ_JAATOD010000004.1, read on the forward strand.
AAAAGTTACTGCTATAAAGAATGTAACGGTAAATGAAGAATTCTTTAACGGACATTTTCCGGAGTACCCGGTAATGCCGGGCGTACTAATAGTAGAAGCACTAGCACAAACAAGTGGAATTGCAATGATGCAAAGTGAAGCAAACAAAGGAAAGATTGGCTTATTTGCTGGAATTGATGGCTGTCGTTTTAAACGTCAAGTTGTCCCAGGAGATCAACTATTACTTGAAGCTGAAATTACTCGTATGAGAGGCGCAATCGCAAAAGCAAAAGTGAAAGCAACAGTTGAAGGCGATTTGGTTTGTGAAGCTGAAATTATGTTTGCTCTATCTGATTTACCTAAATAAAAAGATTGGCACTGAAGCCCAAATGGGTTTTAGTGCTTTTTTCATGTTCTCAGAATAGCATGGTTTTAAAAAGGTTACAAAGTACTAAAATGACATTTCCGGGTAAATTACCCCCATGAAACAGTGTTTTTCTATTAGGAGAAAATGGCCTTTTGTGTGAGTTAGACCTAGTGAAAATGCAGTTTTAGCAATTTTACAAAGAAAATTTTATCCAATATAATCGCTATACACCAAAAGAAAGAGGCGATTATATGATTAATCAAGTAACTTTAGTAGGACGGTTAACGAAGGAACCAGAATTAAAATGGACTACAGAAGATAGAGCTGTGTTGAATTTAACCCTTGCTTTGAATCGGTTTGGCAAAAATAAACGAGTAGAAAGTGATGCTGATTTTATTCAATGTGTTATTTGGGGAAAAAGGGCAGAAGCAACAGCAGAATTTTGTAGCAAGGGACAATTAGTAGGTATTGTTGGGGAATTACAATCGCGTAATTATTTAAATAAAGAGGAGCAAAAAATCTATATTACGGAGGTTTTAGTACATCAGATTAGGTATTTATCAAGTAGAAATAAAGATGAAAGTATAGTTAATATCCTTCAAGAAGAAGAGGAATGATGTAATACTTTGTTATAAAGGGCTCTATTTTATGGCGGGTTTTCAAAAAACTGAGTGAAAAAGCGGTGAATATGAATGATTTTAGCTTGTGTTTGTAATGGAAAAAATTTCCAATTCTGGTCGATGAAGAAATTTAGTTCACTATTTTAACTATATTTAAGTTTATCTATGAATGGCTAGAACGCAACAGCAAGCTAGGATAGGGAGAATTCCCTCTAAAACAGAACCAAGATAAATAAAAATCAGACAATAAAGGCAATTTACAAATATTGCAGGAAAACCGATACTAATAGAAGCTGTGTCATACATGCTTAATTTTTTAGTAACCAAGCTGCTAATTTCATATGGTACGATTATCCTCGAAAGTTATCAAGGAGGGAAAATAAGTACATGAAAAAAACAGTAGTAGCCATTGCGGCTGGTTTAATTATTGCAGGATCTGGTTCAACTCAAGCTTTTGCGGCTGAGTATAAAGTGCAAGATGGTGATTCACTTTGGAAAATATCAAATGAAAATAATGTTTCTATAAAACAATTGAAAGAAGACAACAATTTGAGTTCTAATTTGATTTTTCCAAATCAAACACTACAAGTAAATAGTGGAAAAGAAAAATCCACTGCGCCTACAAGTAATTCTAAATACACGGTAGTCTCTGGAGATACTCTTAGTCATATCGCTTTAGATTATGGGGTAACAGTTAACCAACTAAAATCATGGAATAATCTTTCTTCTGATTTAATTTTAGTCGGCCAAAAATTATCTGTTGGTAGTAACGCAGTAGCTAGCGAAAATAATTCAACAGCAGATAATTCGAATAATAAAGTTACAGAACAACCAAAAGAAGAAAAAGCAGCACCAACAACTCAAAAATCAACTTCATCTAACGAAGCATCGTCCAATAGCTCTTCTAACTCTTCATCAGCGCAAGGAAATGTTTCGAAAGAGATAACAGTAACTGCAACTGCATATAGCAAAGCAGAGCCTGGTTTGAGCCATATGACAGCAACTGGGATTGATTTGAATGACAATCCACGTGTTATTGCAGTCGATCCATCTGTAATTCCTTTAGGATCAAAAGTTTATGTTGAAGGATACGGACAAGCGATTGCAGCTGATACTGGTGGTGCGATTAAAGGAAATAAAATTGATGTACATTTAAACTCAGTGCAAGAAGTTAACAACTGGGGTGTAAAACAAGTTAAAGTACAAATTTTAGATTAATTTGATCCCTGTATAAAAAAAGACTGTAAGTGGCATAATGCTATTTACAGTCTTTTTTGTAGATTAAAAATAGGAAGCGCCCTTATTTTATGATAAACTTATACATAATAAAGTTTTTTAGGAGATACATATGAAAAAGCAGGAAATTTCAATTTTAAATATACCTTTTTATAATACAACGCAAGCAGGATTTGTGGAGGAGTTGTATAAAGCTGCGCAAAATGAGGAGCGGCGATTTGTGGTTACAGCTAATCCGGAAATTGTTATGCATGCTCGGACAGATAAAGAATTTGAAGCGATTTTGCGACAGGCTGATTATATTGTACCCGATGGTATTGGGATTATAATGGCTTCTGAAAAGCTTGGCGATCCTCTAAAAGAACGCGTGACTGGTTATGATACGATGGTCGGTTTATTGAAAAAGCCTCTGCGGTGTTATTTTTTAGGGGCAAAACCTGAAGTGAGCCGAGCGGTTGAAGCGAACGTACGAGAAAAGTATCCAGAAGCAGTTGTTTGTGGCGTTCATCACGGTTATTTTGATGCACTAGAAAGTGAAGAAATCGCTAAGGAAATACTTGCGGCACAACCAGATGTTATTTTTGTTGCATTAGGTTCTCCTGCTCAAGAAAAATGGATTTTGTCACAGTTGAGCAATTTTACTAAAGGAATTTTTATTGGTGTAGGAGGAAGCTTTGATGTTTTAACGGATAATGTGAAGCGCGCACCGAAAATTTGGATAAAATTGAGATTAGAATGGGTATACCGATTGCTTTCTAATCCTTCTAGATGGAGACGTTTTTTCGCAATACCTCAATTTATGCTTGTTATTCGCAAAGAGCGCAAGCGTTTGAAAAAGGGTGAGTAAATGTATTTTCGAAAGGCAAGGCTAATTCATGCAGAACTGCCGCTCGTTGCCCCGTTTAAAACTAGTTATGGCGAACTAAAAAGTAAGGATTTTTATATTGTTGAGTTAGTGAGCGAGGATGGGATTTGCGGATACGGGGAGTTGGAAGCTTTTCCGATACCTGATTATACGGAAGAGACGTTAGATACTGCTATTTTGATTGTTAAACAGCATTTGCTTCCGCTACTCGCACAAAAAGAAATTCATACCCCGGAAGAAGTCAATCAGTTGTTTGGGTGGATTCAAGGCAATGAAATGGCAAAAGCGGCTGTGGAACTGGCTGTTTGGGATGCTTTTGCAAAGCGTGAGAAGCGTTCGTTGGCCAAAATGATTGGAGCAACAAAGGATTCGATCGCTGTTGGTGTTAGCGTTGGTTTACAACAAGATGTCGAGGCGTTGGTTCAATTAATTGGTCGTTATGTGGATGAAGGCTATGAAAGAGTGAAATTAAAAATCGCACCACATAAAGATATTCAATTTATAGAGGCTGTGCGCAAAAAATTTCCAAATCTAAGCTTGATGGCAGATGCGAATTCAGCGTATAATAGAGAAGATTTCTCCTTGCTAAAGGAATTAGATCAATATAATTTAGAAATGATTGAGCAGCCATTTGGAACAAAAGATTTCGTGGATCACGCTTGGTTACAAGCAAAATTAAAGACGCGAATTTGTTTGGATGAAAATATTCGGTCGCTAGATGATGTGAAACAAGCTCATATGTTAGGTAGCTGCCAGGCGGTTAATTTAAAATTAGCACGTGTTGGAGGTATGTCCGAGGCGCTCAAGATAGTGAAGTATTGTAAGGATAATGATTTGCTTGTCTGGTGTGGTGGCATGCTCGAAGCTGGGATTGGTAGAGCACATAATATTGCCTTAGCCGCTCGGGATGAATTCACTTTTCCGGGAGATATTTCTGCATCAAATCGTTATTTCAATGAAGATATTGTTTCACCAGCATTTGCGTTGATTCAAGGAAAACTTAATGTGCCGGTCAATCCAGGTATTGGAGTGACTTTAAATTTAAACGTTTTACAAAAATACACTAAGTCAACAGAAGAAATTTTGCTAGATAAAGGATGGAGCTGAAAAAACATTGCTAATATGGAGTATATTGATTAGCTTTGCTGTTGGTATCATTATGGTACCGATAATTAGGAAATTTGCCTTCCGAATTAATGCGGTTGATACACCGCGGGAAAGGCATAAACATACGAAAACAACAGCCACTTTAGGTGGATTAGCTATTTTTATAAGTTTTTCAGTAGGGATGCTTTTGGCGCCAATTGATAAGTCTGGTTTTATGCCAATTTATTTTGGTGCTTTAATTATTATCACTACAGGTTTTATTGATGACATTTTTGATTTGTCGCCAAAATGGAAAATGGTCGGACAGATTTTAGCTGCTCTATGCGTGACTGTTTGGGGAGATATTACCATTAATTTTATTAACGTTCCTTTTTATGGGCAAGTAGATTTTGGCTATTTTGCGATCCCGTTATCGATTATTTGGATTGTGGCAATTGTAAATGCATTAAACTTAATTGATGGATTAGATGGTCTCGCGGGTGGTATTTCTATTATCGCTTTAATGACGATTGCTGGCATGGCTTTGCTTTTAAAAGATGCTTTTGTTGCTCCGGTTGCGCTTATTCTGGCGGCAGCAGTTGCGGCATTCTTAATCTATAATTTCCCTCCAGCCAGTATTTTTATGGGGGATACGGGAGCGCTGTTTCTCGGTTATATGATTGCTGTTTTATCTTTAATGGGCTTTAAAAATGTCACTTTTATTTCGTTGTTAGTGCCACTTATTATTCTTGGAGTGCCTTTATCAGATACTTTTTTTGCGATTGTAAGGAGATTAAAAGAGCGAATGCCGATTTCTTCAGCAGATAGGTCGCATATTCACCATAGGCTAATGGCGCTTGGGTTTACAGAGAAACAAACTGTGCTATTAATTTATTGCATGGCACTACTATTTTCGATGACAGGATTTGTCTTTTCGTTCTCTACAGCTTGGGGAGCGATGCTATTACTTTTATTATTAATCTTTAGTATAGAAATTATTGTTGAATTTATTGGGCTAATTGGCGAAGATTATCGGCCAATCCTTAACTTACTACAAAAAATACATCGAAAACGGAAATAAAAAAACCAACAACTAATTATTAGTTGTTGGTTTTTGTTTTAGTTAGAACTACTTGTTTTGCTAGAACTTTCATCGGCATATGGTGTTGCGCCAGGGAATGGTTGTTTAATTCCAAGTTCATCAGCAAATTCATTGGAGATACTTTGGACAGAGCTTTCATTAAGTTTGTAATAATAAATGCCGTCCATTGGGTTGCTGTCCCCTTTTAAGTTGAGGGATTTAATGTCGATTGTGTTAGTCATTCCAAATTTTGCGATAGAGAGCATTTGATTGAAAGTTAAGTTGGTTTTCATGTTATCGCCAACAACTTCAATGATATCGGAATATTTACTTACAGAAGAAACAGATGTTGCTTCACTTACGATAGATTTAATGATTAATTGTTGACGTTTACCACGTTCGATATCGCTATCGATATGTCTAGTACGTGCTAGTGCTAAGGCTTGTTCTGCATTAAGGTGTTGTTGGCCTTTTTTCAGTGTGATTGCATTAGCGTTGTCTTTAGAATCTTGTTCAGTGAAGTTAACTGGAACATCTACATCGATACCATCTAGAGCATCGATAATTTTAAGGAATGCATCAAAGTCGAAACGAACATAATAATCGATTGGAATTTTGAATTCTTCTTCTACAGTTTTCATAGTAAGTTCTGGGCCGCCGTAAGCATGTGCTGCATTGATTTTAGTGTACTTATCAATATCTTTAGCGGAATCTTCAATATGAACATAGGAATCACGAGGGATACTTGTCATTTCTACACGCGCATCTTTAACATTAAATGTTGCTAAGATTAGTGAGTCGCTTCGGGGATTCCCGTTGGCAGCTCGTGTCGTGCTTGTATCAACGCCGATAATTAAAATAGAAAAACTATCTTTTATAGGTTCAACGTCATTTGTTCGAAGGGTGGAAGCTTTTCCGTTCCTTACGTTATCATAAGAGTTATCTGCTGCGAGTTTCGTCTTGCTAAAAAGGTAAGTGCCATATCCGACACCTGCAAGTACTAAACACATCACAGGAATTAGGATCCAGAATAAAATTTTTCTTCTACGTTTGTATTTCTTGCTGCTTCTTCGGCTATCATCAGTGCCTTTACTCATATATTAATTCTCCTTATAGTCACTTTTCTAAGTTTTATTGTATCATTTGTTGAACTAAAGAATGTTACGTCCGATTTACGGTTTCTTTAATTTTTAAACTTTGATGTTATTATACAGAAATTATTTGAAAAAAAATACAAAAAAGATGATATCTTTCAAAAATGTAATATTTGTACTATTTCAGTAGCATTTGATAATTACTGATTTCACAAATTTTACCAGAATGTAGATCTAATTCTTGCCCAGTTGTACTTAGCTCAAAACCAAGCTTTCTCAGTAGTTTTATAGAAGCAACATTTTCAGGAAGAACTTTTGCGGTAACCATTTTATATGGAAGATGTGGTTTTATTGTAATCAAAAAATGTGTCAAAATTTCAAACATAAAACCTTGGCGCCAATGACTTTTTGCGAGTTCGTATCCAATTTCGACTGTTTGGTTCTTTTTATTAATATCGTTAATTCCAAGGGAACCGATGGCATGAAAAGGGTCATTAGTGCTGAAAATAGTATATCTGCAAGCATTCGGCTCGTTTTCAATTGCTTGAATCATTTCCTCCGCTTGAAGGATGGTCGAGAACTTTTCGATGTTCATAAACTGAGCTACCTCATTGTCAGACCAAATATCAAACAAGGTAGTAGCATCTGCAAGTGATGTTTTTCTTAAAGTAGTTCGCTCTGTAGAAATAGTAGCTGGTAATTGGAAGAATATGTTTGTGGACATGCTAAGTGACATCCTTTTCTCTATATTTTTGTGGTCCTTCTTTATATTCAAGTTGGCCATTTGAAAGCTCGGTAATCCAGTGGGAAAAATCTTGCAGTTCATCGTTATCAACAAAGATATGAAGCACTACTTTTTCAGTGAATTCTTTATGGTCGATTTGATAAGCTTTTTGTTCAAGTGCATTTTCGATTTTCCCGAGCAATGGATAGGCGAAAGAGCATTCGACAATAGTGGCTAGTTTACATTCGACAATACCAATCGCTTGAATGGCTTCACTAACCGCACTACCATATGCGCGAACGAGTCCACCTGCACCTAGTTTAGTTCCGCCAAAATAACGAGTAACTACGACGGCAACATTTTTTAAGGATTTCTTTTTTAAAACTTCTAACATGGGAACGCCAGCTGTTCCGCTAGGTTCTCCGTCATCATGTGCTTTTTGAAATTGGTCATTTTCTCCTATTATATAGGCAGAACAATTATGGGTAGCATCGCGGTGCTCTTTTTTTATTGCTTGAATAAATGTTTGTGCTTCAATTTCTGTTGTAACTCGCTTAATATGGCAAATAAAGCGAGATTTTTCAATAATTATTTCGTGTTTTCCATCGCTATGAATGGTTAAATAATGATCCAACATAAGGAACCTCCATAAGTTGATGCATTCAGTCTGCTTTTATTTTATCCGAAAGCAAAGCGATTGTATAGATATTTTTCTAAGTGCGGTGGGTGAAGTGACGGCAAATTCGTGTTATAATAAAAACTACTATTACTTTAGACTGGTTTTCAATTGTATTTTATAGGCATATAGGAGTAATTTTCTGAGACTATGCAGTATAATCAAGGTAAGGTTTGTATTGAAAATAGGTAAGTTTGAGTAAATAGTACTTAAAAGAGAAATGTTTATTTGCCAATTTGATGGCAGGGACTATAAGGTTAAGCGGTTTTGCTACTTAAAAAAGGATGATGTTTTCGATTGCAAGAGGCTTGGTGAAATTAGATAAGTGAAGGAGGAGTAGTCATTATGGCACTCAAAATCATGATTGTAGATGATCATCAGTTGTTTCGCGAAGGTATCAAGCGAATTTTAGAGTTGGAAGATTCTTTTGAGGTCGTAGCGGAAGCTGAAAATGGTAAGAATATCGTAGCAAAAGTTCGCGAATATAAACCAGATATTGTTTTAATGGATATTAATATGCCAACTGTAAATGGGCTTGACGCAACAGAAATGCTAGTACGTCAATTTCCAAGTATTAAAGTAATCGTTTTGACTATTCATGATACAGATGAATACGTAACAGAAGCACTTAGAGCTGGAGCAGTAGGTTATTTATTAAAAGAAATGGATGCGCATGAACTTGTAGAAGCAGTTAAAATTGTAGATAATGGAGGCGCGTATATTCATCCACGTGTAGCGATTAAATTAATTCGCGAATACCGCCATTTAGCAAGCACGAACACTTCACAAGGCGTATACGGCTATCAACAACCAGAAGTCAAAATGCCACTGCACATCTTAACGCATAGAGAGTGTGAGGTATTGCAACTTCTTACCGATGGAAAAAGTAACCGCGGAATTGGGGAAACACTTTTCATTAGTGAAAAAACAGTGAAAAACCACGTAAGTAGTATTTTACAAAAAATGAAAGTGAATGATAGGACTCAAGCGGTGGTAACGGCAATTAAGCACGGCTGGGTATACATTCGCTAAAGAAATCTCAGGGGGACTATATGAACGAAAAAATAGCAGTGGTTACTGACAGCACAACTTATTTGCCAGATGAAGTGAAAGAGCAGCTACGAATTCATGTCGTGCCACTTTCTGTAATAATTGATGGGAAATCCTATCGTGAAGGTGAGGAGTTATCTGCGGCCGATTTTTACCAAAAAGTAAAGGAAGCTGAGAGTTTTCCAACATCTTCTCAACCTGCCCCAGGAGAATTCATTCAATTATTTGAATCGCTGAAGGAACAAGGTTTTGATACAGTAATCAGCATTCATTTATCAAGTGGTATTAGTGGTACTTTCCAAAATGCGGCTTCAGCGGGAGCGTTAATTGAGGGACTAAATGTAGTCGCTTATGATTCAGAGCTTTCTTGTATGGCGCAAGGAATGTTCGCGGTAAAAGCCGCTGAAATGGCTTTAGAGAACGAACCACTAGATAATATTATCCAAGAATTAGATAAAATAAAACAAGCGCAAAATGCTTATTTCATGGTAGATGATTTAAATAATTTGCAACGCGGTGGACGTTTGAACGGAGCACAAGCCTTAGTTGGTAGTTTGCTTCAAATCAAACCGATTCTTCATTTCAATGATAAACAAATCGTCTTATTTGAAAAAGTGAGAACGCAAAAGAAAGCATTAAAACGAATTGAAGATATTCTTCAAACGGCTATTCAAAACAAAACGGCAGAAAAAGCTTACGTCATTCACGGAAATGATCCAGAAAAAGGCGAAGCGTGGCTTGCACATTTAGAAGCGAAATTTCCAGAAGTAATATTCGAATTAAGCTACTTTGGTCCAGTTATCGGAACCCACTTAGGGGAAGGTGCACTTGGATTAACTTGGTCGATAAAATAAAGAATCTCCGGCTTTTTAGCTGGAGATTTTTTTCGTATAGAGCAAAATCGTTTTTTCACCAATTTAAGGTAGCAGAAACGCTGATTTTTCTCTAGGCGAAATCTATGTTTTACAAGTGTGAACATGCCTGAAAACACGAATTTCACTTCTGCAAGAAAAAGATAAATCGTGTATAACTAAAGGGAGGTGAAAGTAGATGGACATCTTCCCGGGAAGGCTATACCAAGCGCGTGAAATAGAGACCACAGAAGGACTAACAGAAATAGCGGCAATTTCAAAAAATAAATGCTTTCGCTGTGGCAATACAAACGTAAAATTATTTGGCAAAATGTCCTGCGCATTCTGCGAGAAAGATGCATGTATCTATTGTCGAAATTGCATTGTGATGGGCCGAGTAAATAGCTGCCAAAAATTATACTATCAACAAACGAAACGATTACCAAAAATCAAAGAACCTCTATTAAGATGGAGCGGGATTTTGTCACAAGGACAACGAAAAGCATCCGATGCGGTGGTTTCCAGTTTAATAGAAAAGAAGGATATGCTCTTATGGGCAGTCGCTGGATCTGGAAAAACAGAGATGATGTTTGAGGGGATGGACTGGGCTTTGCGACAAGGTTTTAGAATTTGCATTGCTTCTCCTAGAGTGGATGTTTGCTTAGAACTTCATCCGCGCTTACAAGAGGTTTTTCCGAAGAACCAAATAGTTTGTCTATATGGAGACTCCGACGATAAATACCAAGGCGAGCAGTTTGTAATAGCGACAACACATCAACTAATTCGTTTTTATGAAACGTTTCAAGTGATTTTTATCGATGAAGTGGATGCGTTCCCTTATGCCAAAGACCCTTTTTTAGAATATGCCGTAGGGAAAGCGCGAACTAAAGAAGGTTCTACGATAATAATTACTGCCACACCAGAAAAACAGTGGCAAGAAGAATGCGCAGAAGGAAAACGCAATTTCGTGAAAATCCCCGGACGCTATCATAGAAAGAAATTACCTGTCCCAAGAACTTGTTGGATTGGTCCATGGAAAAAGAATTTAGCGAAAGGAAAAATAACACCAAAACTAATTAAGTGGATTAAAAATGTGGAAATGAGAGACCAGCCAGCATTGATTTTCTTTCCAGAAATTGACGCGATGAACAAATTTGCAGATGCACTTGAAAATAATGGCTTCAGTAGACCGGTGACAGTGCATTCAGCTGATGAGTTGCGTAAAGAGAAGGTAGAGTGGTTGCGCGAAGGGAAGATTAGGCTGTTACTCACAACAACTATTTTAGAGCGAGGAGTTACTTTTACCGATGTGCAAGTAGCTGTGTTTGGAAGTGAAGGGCGTATTTTTACCGAGGCTGCGCTAGTTCAAATCTCCGGAAGGGCTGGGAGGAAACTTTCACATCCAACTGGAGATGTTTGTTTCTTTCATTATGGAAAGACTGCGGAAATGAAGCGAGCTATTACTCATATTCAAAAAATGAATCAGCAAGGAGTGGTTGAAGGGATGTTAGATGATTAGTTGTTTACTCTGTTCGCAGCCAGTTAAACAAACGGCAAGCTGGGAAATAAGCTGGTTATTCCAAAGTCCTCCTGTTTGTTGCGAAACTTGTTTAGCGGAATTCGAAAAATTAAGAGGCCCACTATGCACCATTTGCAGTAAAGAATCAGTAGAGCCCATTTGCGAAGATTGCCAAGATAGAACACATTTTTTAGATAGTAATAAATCAATATATCGCTACAATGATTTTGCTAAAGAATATATGAAACAATTTAAATTTCAAGGAGATTATGAAGTAGGAGCCATTTTCAAAAGGGAATTAAGGCAATATCTAGCGGAAAAAAAGCAGAAAATTATTCCAATTCCTGTAAGTGAAGCGCGGAAATTAGAACGCGGTTTTAACCAAACAACTGCGATATTAAAACAATCCGGTATCATATATGAAGAACTTTTAGCCAAAAGGCATACAGAAAAGCAATCTAAAAAAACTAAAAAAGAACGTTTAGCAGCCGAGCAGGTATTTTACTTTGTGGGAAAAGAGGCATGTGAGGAAACGGAAGTGCTTTTATTTGATGACATATATACAACTGGAAGTACTCTTAACTTAGCGGCACAAATATTAAAAGAAGCGGGAGTGGAAAAGGTAAGCGCTCTAACAATATTTAGATAGTCAATATTTATCTCCTAAAAGAGGTTTGCGGAAGCGGGATTAGTGGAATAAAATACTAAATAAAGATAAGTGAATGTATGCTTCTTAGCTCTTTGTGCAAATGTTTGCAAAACACATCGTTTTCACGTAGACTAAGGGTAAGAAGAATACTCTTCTTTATCGTTATTTTGTTTTATTTCAAAGGAGGAATTGCTATGCTTAAGTACAACATTCGTGGTGAAAATATTGAAGTAACAGAACCGATTCGAGATTACGTTGAAAAGAAAATCGATAAATTAGAACGATATTTTACAGAAACTCCAGACGCTAACGTTCATGTTAATTTAAAAGTATATTCCGATAAAAATGCGAAAGTTGAAGTGACCATTCCGCTCCCAAATCTTGTGCTACGTGCAGAAGAAACAAGTGGAGATTTATATGCTAGCATCGACTTAATTGTGGATAAATTAGAAAGACAAATTCGCAAACATAAAACAAAAGTAAACCGCAAGTTCCGTGATAAAGGCGCTGAAAGAGATTATTTTGCCTATTCAGATGTAAATGGTAGCACACCACCAGAAGAAAATGAAAGTGATTTTGATCTTGAAATTGTAAGAACAAAACAATTTTCATTGAAACCAATGGACAGTGAAGAAGCTGTTTTACAAATGAACTTGTTAGGGCACAGTTTCTACGTGTATACGGATGCGGAAACAAACGGTACGAATATTGTTTATTCACGTAAAGATGGCAAGTATGGTTTAATTGAAACAAACTAATTAAAAATAATAATTACAGGTGGGGGCCAATCTTGGCCTCCATTTTTTTACTTTCAGATGAAGAATTTATGGCATTTAGATAATTTTATTTACTAAAAAGAGATAACCAGTTGTATATTTTAGTTAATAAGTGATAGAATTAGTTTGTATATTTAAGCGAAGATAATTCCTGAAAGTTATTATAGATGAAACTGCGCGATGACAGCGAAACAGTAGAGGAGAATTTAAATGGCTGGACTATTGAAAAAGATTTTTGAATCAGGAAAAAAAGATGTTAAATATTTGGAGAGAAAAGCAGATGAAATTATTGCTTTAGCAGATGAAACTGCGGCTCTTTCGGATGATGCTCTACGTGAAAAAACAGTAGAGTTTAAAGAGCGTGTTCAAAATGGTGAAACGCTAGATGATTTATTGGTAGAAGCTTTTGCGGTTGCCAGAGAAGGTGCGAAACGTGCGCTAGGATTATATCCATTTAAAGTTCAATTAATGGGTGGAATTGTTCTACATGAAGGTAACATTGCGGAAATGAAAACTGGTGAAGGTAAAACGTTAACAGCGACACTTCCAGTTTATTTGAATGCACTTTCTGGTGAAGGTGTCCATGTTGTTACTGTCAATGAATACTTGGCTCACCGTGATGCGGAAGAAATGGGAGTTCTATATAATTTCCTTGGACTTTCTGTAGGCTTAAACTTAAATGCTTTATCTAGCACAGAAAAACGTGAAGCGTATGCATGTGACATTACGTATAGCACAAATAATGAATTAGGATTTGACTACTTACGTGATAATATGGTGGTTTACAAAGAAGAAATGGTACAACGCCCGCTATCATTTGCTGTTATTGATGAAGTCGATTCCATTTTAGTCGATGAAGCGAGAACACCGTTGATTATTTCTGGAGAAGCTGAAAAATCCACTATTCTCTATGTGCGCGCAAATACGTTTGTTCGTACACTTACAGAAGAGGAAGATTATACAGTTGATATTAAAACAAAATCTGTTCAGTTAACAGAAGAAGGTATGACAAAAGGGGAAAACTACTTTGATGTAGATAACCTTTTTGACTTAGAAAACACAGTTATCTTACACCATATCGCTCAAGCGTTGAAAGCTAACTACACAATGAGCTTGGACGTTGACTATGTTGCGCAAGATGATGAAGTGTTAATCGTTGACCAATTTACTGGTCGTATTATGAAAGGCCGTCGTTTCAGTGAAGGGTTACACCAAGCACTTGAAGCAAAAGAAGGCGTAACGATCCAAAACGAATCTAAAACAATGGCAACAATTACATTCCAAAACTATTTCCGTATGTATAAAAAACTTGCGGGGATGACTGGTACTGCAAAAACGGAAGAAGAAGAATTCCGTGATATTTATAATATGCGTGTTATTGAAATTCCAACAAACAAAGTGATTGTTAGGGATGACCGTCCAGATTTAATCTACACTACAATTGAAGCGAAATTTAATGCTGTGGTAGAAGATATTGCAGAGCGTCATGCGAAAGGACAACCAGTACTTGTTGGTACTGTTGCAATTGAAACATCTGAACTTATTTCTAGCAAATTAAAACGCAAAGGAATTAAGCATGATGTATTAAACGCGAAGCAACATGAACGCGAAGCTGATATCATTAAAAATGCTGGTGAACGTGGTGCGGTAACAATCGCAACCAATATGGCCGGTCGTGGTACGGATATTAAACTTGGTGAAGGTACGATTGAAGCTGGCGGTTTAGCCGTTATTGGTACGGAACGTCATGAATCTCGTCGTATTGATAATCAGTTGCGTGGTCGTTCTGGTCGTCAAGGGGATCCTGGTGTGACTCAATTTTATCTTTCTATGGAAGATGAACTGATGCGCCGCTTTGGTTCTGATAACATGAAGTCGATGATGGAACGTTTTGGTATGGCAGAAGATGCTATCCAAAGTAAAATGGTAAGTCGTGCAGTTGAATCAGCACAAAGACGTGTGGAAGGAAATAACTTTGATTCCCGGAAACAAGTTTTACAATATGATGATGTACTTCGCCAACAACGTGAAGTTATCTATAAACAACGCTATGAAGTAATTAACGCAGAAAACAGTTTACGCGAAATTATTGAACAAATGATTCAACGTACAGTGAACTTTATCGTTTCGGGCAATGCTTCAAGTCACGAACCTGAAGAAGCTTGGAACTTGCAAGGAATTGTTGATTATGTTGATGCGAACTTACTTCCAGAAGGCACAATCACATTAGCTGATTTACAAAATAGAACAAGCGAAGATATCCAAAATCTCATTTTAGAAAAAATAAAAATAGCATACGACGAAAAAGAAACGTTACTTCCTCCAGCAGAATTTAACGAATTCGAAAAAGTAGTACTGCTTCGTGTTGTTGATACTAAATGGGTTGATCATATTGATGCGATGGACCATTTACGTGATGGTATTCATCTACGCGCTTACGGTCAAATTGATCCGCTTCGTGAGTATCAATCAGAAGGTTTCGAGATGTTTGAAGCAATGGTATCTTCCATCGATGAAGACGTTGCGCGTTATATCATGAAAGCAGAAATTCGCCAAAACCTTGAACGCGAACAAGTTGCCAAAGGGGAAGCGATTAATCCTGCTGAAGGTAAGCCAGAAGCAAAACGTCAACCAGTCCGCAAAGATCAACATATTGGACGTAACGATCCATGTCCTTGTGGTAGCGGCAAAAAATATAAAAATTGTCATGGTAAAGAAGCATAGATTGAAACAATTTAAAAAGCGCCTGCAAGACGGCGCTTTTTGCTATGAAAGTTTGTAAGTAAATTCAAAAAAGGTGGAATTAGAATGGAATTAGCAGAAATTCGTAATGAACTAGAGAAAACAGCACAGCAAATCAAAGACTTTAGGGGGTCTCTTTGACTTAGACAGCATGGAAGTTCGAATTGCTGAGTTAGAAGACCAAATGTTGGATCCGAATTTTTGGAACGACCAACAAGCAGCGCAAAAAGTAATCAATGAATCCAATGGATATAAAGAAACATACCAAGCGTTCCATGCGCTAGAAGAAGAACAAGAAAGCATGGAAATTAGTCTGGAATTATTAAAAGAAGAAGCAGATGAAGATTTACAAGCAGAGCTAGAAAAAGATATTAAAGCCTACATGGCGACAATTAGCGAGTTTGAATTAAAACTAATGCTAAGCGATCCATATGATAAAAACAATGCCATTTTAGAACTTCATCCAGGTGCTGGTGGTACAGAATCACAAGACTGGGGCTCGATGTTACTCCGTATGTATCAACGCTGGTCAGAGAAAAAAGGCTTCAAAGTAGAAATGCTAGATTATCAAGCCGGAGACGAAGCAGGAATTAAGAGCGTTACACTTCTTATCAAAGGCCACAATGCGTATGGTTATTTAAAAGCAGAAAAAGGTGTACATCGCCTTGTCCGTATTTCGCCGTTTGACTCATCAGGTAGACGTCACACATCATTTGTATCCGTTGATGTAATGCCGGAATTAGATGATGATATCGAAATCGAAGTTCGTACAGAAGACTTGAAAATTGATACTTACCGCGCAACTGGTGCCGGTGGACAGCATATCAATACAACCGACTCCGCTGTTCGGATGACACATATTCCGTCTGGGATTGTCGTAACATGTCAATCAGAACGTTCACAACTTAAAAACCGTGAACAAGCAATGAAAATGTTAAAAACGAAGCTATATCAAAAAGAACAAGAAGAAAAAGAACGCGAGCTAGCAGAAATTCGTGGAGAACAAAAAGAAATTGGTTGGGGAAGCCAAATTCGTTCGTATGTTTTCCACCCTTACTCCATGGTGAAAGATCATCGCACAAGTTACGAAACCGGTAATATTCAAGCGGTAATGGATGGAGATTTAGACGACTTTATCAATGCATATTTGCGTTCTAGGATTGGATAAAACAGATGGCAAATAAAAGAAAGAAACAACCATTATCCCCATTTGTTTCTAAATTAATTGAGTATGTTTATGTCATTATTGGTGCAGCTCTAATTGCACTGGCTTTCAATGTTTTGCTTCTCCCAAATCATGTTGCTTCTGGCGGCGTGAGCGGGATAAGTACAATCATCAACTATTTAACGGGTTGGAACCCTGCTTTTATTCAGTGGGCATTTAATATTCCTTTATTTCTTGCTGGATTATTCTTTTTAGGGTATCAATTTGGTTTGAAAACATTCGTTGGCACAATGCTTCTGCCATTCTTTGTGTATTTAACGCAAGGTTTAGAACCGTGGACACATGAACCACTAGTTGCTGCTTTATTTGGCGGCGTACTCGTTGGAATGGGACTCGGCATCGTTTTTCGAGGCAAAGCATCCACTGGCGGTACCGACGTAGCTGCACAAATTTTGCATAAATACTCCCATTTAACATTGGGAATTTGTGTGGCTTTAATTGACGGATTTGTCGTTATTTCTGCGATGTTTGTTTTTGATATTGAATCAGGACTGTATGCACTTGTTGGGCTTTTTGCTACAAGTAAAACGATTGATTTGGTACAAGTTGGCCTTAATCAGTCGAAAACAGTTTTTATCATTTCGGAAAATCAGGAAGCTATTCGCCAAGCAATTCTGTTTAAAATCGATCGCGGTATTACGCGCCTTTCTGCAAAAGGTGGATATACAGAAGATGACAAGCAAATTTTGTTATGTGTCATCGCCCAAAGTGAATTTTCAAGATTAAAAGAAGTAATAAAAGAAATTGATCCAGAGGCTTTTGTTGTCGTAATGAGCGCCAGCGAAGTAATGGGTGAAGGTTTTACGTCATGAAAAAGTGCTATTTCCTAACTTTTTAGTCAGGAAATGGCACTTTTTTTAAGTTTTTAGGGCTGGTTTTTGACAATTATATGACAAAAAAGTTTAGCCTAGTAGTAGACTTTGGGCTATTTTAGTTGAATTGGTCTATTCCGGTAGCGCGAACTGTAATGATTTTTAATGTGCCTGTAATGTTATTTAGGGTAAAAACAAGTTACAATGTTAGCAGTAGAAAAGACCAACGAGGGTTCTTTTTTATTTTGTCTCAATTGGGACAAAACTAAAAGCAAATATAAATTAGAAATTGACGTAATAATTGTATTTCCTATTACAATAATCGAGATATTGTCACACCCTGAAATATAATTGTAATGCAATTAACCTATAGATGAAAAACTGTCATGGTATAATTAAGCTTATGTTGTGAGTTTAGATTCGTACCTGCAAACAGCTCATCTTCATGGTTACCATGCATTACCTAAAATGTAACTCAGTAGAAAGGCATAGTAAGGTGATAAAATGATATTAATGGAAGATGTTTATAAGAAATACCCTAACGGCATAACTGCTGCTAATGGACTTAACATTAACATTGGCGAAGGGGAATTTGTTTATGTAGTAGGTCCGAGTGGTGCTGGTAAATCTACCTTCATCAAAATGATTTACAGAGAAGAACGAGCGACAAAAGGCAAAATCGTCGTAGACAAATTTGATTTGGTTAATATGAAAAATCGTGAAATCCCATATCTGCGTCGTAACGTAGGCGTGGTATTCCAAGATTACAAATTACTCCAAAGCAAAACAGTTTATGAAAACATTGCTTATGCGATGGAAGTGGTTGAAACTGAGCCATCCATAATTAAAGAACGTGTTATGGAAGTGCTTGATTTAGTCAACCTCAAGCATAAAGTAAGAATGTTGCCGGATGAACTTTCCGGTGGTGAGCAACAGCGGATATCCATTGCCCGCTCGATTGCCAATATGCCTAAAGTATTAATAGCAGATGAACCGACCGGTAACCTGGATCCTGATACTTCATGGGAAATCATGAACATCCTTGAAGAAATAAGCAATCGCGGAACAACCATCGTGATGGCAACCCACAACAAAGAAATTGTTAACACATTGAAACACCGGGTAGTCGCTATCGAGAATGGAAGAATTGTTCGAGATGAGCAGCAAGGAGAATATGGCTATGAAATTTAGGACTGTAGGAAGACATATAAGAGAAAGTTTTAAGAGCCTTTACCGGAATGGTTGGATGACCTTTGCAGCAGCGAGTGCAGTAACAGTAACACTTATCTTAGTCAGCGTGTTTTTTGCAATATTGATCAACATGAACAAGCTTGCAACTGATGTAGAAAACAATGTACAAATTAACGTACATATTTCTCTAAGCGCAGACAAGAAACAGCAGCAAGAACTTGAGAAAAACATTGAGAAGATTGATGGAGTTGATAGTGTCAGCTTTTCTTCTAAAGATGATGAATTGAAGAAATTAGTTGGTGCGTACGGCAAAAACTTCGAATTGTTTAAACAAGATAATCCACTATATGACGTCTTCGTTGTAGAAGCTAAAGAGCCGACACAAACGAAGGAAATTGCTAAAAAAATAGAAAAATTACAGTACGTAGATAATGTAGAATATGGTGAGAAAACAGTCGACAAATTGTTTGATACCTTGAAATGGGGACGATATGCTGGTATTATACTAAGCATTGGCTTATTATTAACAGCAATGTTCTTAATATCAAACACAATCAAGATTGCCATTTTCTCCCGTCGTAGAGAAATAGAAATAATGAAATTAGTAGGGGCGACCAACTGGTTCATACGCTGGCCTTTCGTTTTAGAAGGAGCTTGGCTAGGATTAATTGGCTCGATTATACCAGTTGTATTAACATTCATAGGTTATGTGAATATTTACAACTTGATTAATCCGAAGTTAGTGACTAGCTCACTATCACTTCTGCCACCAACACCATTTGCCTATCAAATTAGTGGCTTGATTATTGCAATCGGCGTACTAATCGGGATTTGGGGAAGCGTAATATCTATCCGCAGATTCTTGAAAGTCTAACAAAGAAAATTACTTAAATCGAAATAAAAATAATCTAAAAGAAAAAGCTAGGGAGCTTTTTAGGAGGTAAACTTTTTGAAAAAGAATACGTTTATTGCGATCTCACTCGCAGCAGTTATCAGTTTAACACCGGCCTTTACCACAAATGTTTCTGCCGACGTGAATACAGACATTCAAAATCAAGATAAAAAAATCAACGACATCAAGTCTAAGAAAACAGATTTACAATCAGATCTTTCTGGTTTAGTAGCAGACCTTGAGAAAGCTCAAGAAAAAGCTAAATCTTTACAAGGAGATTTTGATCAAACTGGTAAAGAGCTTAAAAAACTTAATGAAGATATTAAAAGTATCAATGAACGTATTAAAGAACGCGAAACAGTTTTAAAAGACCGTGCTCGTGCAATGCAAAAAACTTCTAATTCTAACGCTTATCTTGAAGTAATCTTAGAAGCAGAAAACCTTTCCGACTTAGTTGGTCGTGTTTCTGCAGTTAACCAATTAGTTGAATCTGATAAAACTATTTTAGAAGATCAACAAAATGATGAAAAAGCTTTAAAAACAAAACAAACTGCTGTTAAGAAAAAACAAGAAGAACAAGCAACAGCAATTCATGAATACGAAACAGAACAAAATAAAATCGAAGCACAAAAAGCTGAAAAAGAAGCAATCGTTGCTCAACTAGCTTCTGAACAAGCAACAGCTGAAAACGAAAAAGCTGGTCTTGTAAATGCAGCAAAAGCAGCGTCTGAACGCGCAACTGCTTTACGTGCAGCAACATCTTCAAACGTTGGAGAATCAAATTCTTCTTCTAGCAAAAAAACTTCAACAACTGTAGAAGCAGCTAGTAACGATGCAGCACCAACAAATGTAGCACCATCAAGCGGTGGAGGATACTCCTCAATGATGGCTGCAGCAAGTGCGCAACTTGGAAAACCTTATAGCCTTGGAGCAAGCGGTCCAAGCGCGTTTGACTGCTCTGGATTTACTTCTTATGCATTCCGCGCAGCTGGCGTTTCTCTCCCAAGAACTTCTGGTGGACAATATGCAGCAGCTTCAAAAATCAGTGCTAGTCAAGCAAAACCTGGTGATTTAGTATTCTTTAACTACGGAAGCGGAATTGCTCACGTTGGAATTTACGTTGGTGGCGGTCAAATGATTAATGCGCAAAACAATGGCGTTAAATATGACAACATCACTAGCGGTTACTGGGCTAAATATCTTGTAGGATATGGCCGTGTAGCTAACTTCTAATAATTATTGAAAAGTTAAAAAGCACCTTTGTCATTTTAAACAAAGGTGCTTTTTTATATGGAACAGTAAAGGGAATTATGAAGTTCCTAGTCAAATAGATAATAGAAAAGGAGCTTAATATGCTAAAAAAATATGGGGTAGCAACAGCACTTAGCCTATTGATTATTGCCGCACCATTGAGCGGTGCGCACGCAGAGAGCATCAATGATATGCAAAAGCGTCAAAATGAAATCGAACAAAAAAAATCAGAAATCGATAAAAACATAGACTCAAAAAACTCAGAATTAAACCATTTAGAAAGTGCCGAAAAAGACGCTGCTAAAGAATTAGAATCACTTTTAAAAAGTATTGATGAAACTAATAAGAAACTAAAAGAGCAAGAAGGCAAAGTGGACTCTGAAAATGAGAAACTAAAGCAATTAAAAAAAGAAATGGAAAAATTACGCAACGATATTCGCGACCGTCAAAAAGTGCTTGATAATAGAGCACGCGCTATCCAAACAACTGGAACAGCAACTGCTTATTTAGATATGATTTTTGAAGCGAATGATTTTAAAGAACTTATCGACCGTGTGACCGTTGTATCAGCAATTGTAAAAGCGGACCAAGATATTATGCAAGATCAAAAAGATGACCAAGACAAACTAAAAGTAGCAGAAACAACTTCCGAGAAAAAGCTCGAAAACTTAAAAGTACTTGCAGTAGAGTTGGAAGTTTCGAAAAACAATATGGAAAGTCAAAAACAAGAAAAAAATGACTTAGTAATGGCACTCGCAAATAAAAAAGATCTAACGAAGAGTGAACAAACTCTTTTAGCTAGTGAACAAGGTGCGCTTACAGACGAAGAAAAACGACTTGCTTCAAATATCGCTGGTGAAAAAGCTAAACAAGAAGCAGCAATCAAGGCAGCGGAAGAAAAACGTATGCAAGAAGCCGCATCAAGCGCTAACAATTCCACTGCTATAAACAATTCAGGTTCAGGATCAAGTGGATCAACAGAAACAGTTGATTCCGGCGGCGGTGGTGGTCAATTTATTAAACCAGCGTCCGGAATTTTAACATCCGGATTTAGCGAACGAACCAACCCAGTAACTGGTAAATATGAATCCCACAAAGGGCAAGATATTGCAGGTGGCGGTACAATTACGGTTTCAGCTGCAGCATCAGGAACCGTTGTGTTTTCTGGATTTGGAGCATCGGGTAGTGGTTTCGGCGGCTATGGTTACGTTGTTAAAATTGACCACGGTAATGGTTACCAAACACTATACGGACATATGCGCGCAGGTAGCTTAAAAGTAGTTACAGGTCAACGGGTTTCCCAAGGCCAACCAATTGGTATTATGGGATCAACCGGCCAATCAACTGGTCAACATCTTCATTTTGAAATTCACAAAAATGGTGTTCCAGTTAATCCGGCACCATATCTTTAAATTTTAAAAACCATTGGCACTTAGTCAATGGTTTTTTCATGGATAGAAGCGAACTGCAATAGGCTAAATGGCGATTTTATGATATGATACTACTATCAGTTTGTGTAAGAAAAGGGGGAACACAATGGGACTGTTGGCTTATCTATTAGTGATTTTGCTAATTTTAAATGTATTCTTTGCGGCAGTGACGGTCTTCTTAGAAAGACGCGATACATCCGCCACTTGGGCTTGGTTGCTGGTCTTAACTTTTGTTCCGATATTTGGTTTCATTATTTACTTGATTTTTGGGAGAAAACTATCTGGGAAAAAGATTTTTGATTGGAAGGGACAAGAAAAAATTGGGATTCAGGAATCTACAGCCAATCAAATAGAAATGATACGGCAAAAAGAATTTCCGTTTAGTGATCCGAATGTGAAAAAGCATCGTGATTTAATTTATTTATTACTCGTTAATGATGGTGCTATTTTAACGCAAGACAATGAAGTGGAGCTTTTTGTGGATGGTCACGAAAAATTCGACGCGTTAATTGCTGACATCGAAAAAGCGAAAGATCACATACATATAATTTACTATATTTTCCATTCCGACGAACTTGGCAATCGCTTAATGCGCGTGCTTGAAAGAAAAGCAGCAGAAGGATTAAATGTTAAAATTATTTATGATGCAATGGGATCAAGAACGACAAAAAAATCATTTTTCCGTACGTTTGAAAAAAATGGTGGTTTAGTCAGACCGTTTTTCCCATCAAAACTACCACTAATTAATTTCCGACTTAACTATCGAAATCACCGAAAATTAGCGATAATTGATGGAGATGTTGGTTATATTGGTGGATTTAATATTGGTGATGAGTACCTCGGGGCATCGAAAAAATTTGGTTACTGGCGAGATACACATTTACGCGTGCATGGAAAAGCTGTTTATGCGATGCAAACTCGCTTTATTATGGACTGGAACTCGGCATCATCGACACATAAAATTGACTACAAAGCGAGATATTTCCCTACGTTTCACGGGAAAGGTCACACAAGTATGCAAATTGTTTCGAGTGGCCCAGATTCCGAATGGCAACAAATTAAAAATGGTTACATTAAAATGATTAATGCCGCCAAAAAAACAATTTACTTACAGTCGCCTTATTTTATTCCCGATGCGAGCTTGCTTGAAGCAATCAAAATTGCCGCACTTTCTGGAGTAGATGTACGGGTGATGATTCCAAATAAACCAGACCATGCTTTTGTTTACCGGGCAACAACGAACTATGCCGGCGAATTAATGGAAACTGGTGCAAAAATCTTTATTTATGATAATGGCTTTATTCACGCAAAAACACTCGTTGTGGATGGTGAAATTGCTTCAGTTGGAACAGCTAATATGGACTTCCGTAGTTTCCGCCTTAATTTTGAAGTCAATGCCTTTATTTATGAAAAGCAAATGGTGCAAAAATTAGAAGATGCCTTTTTAGAAGATATTTTGAAATCGTATCAACTGACACCAGAATTATATGCAAAACGGTCCTTATGGATCAAATTCAAAGAAGCGGTAAGCCGACTATTATCGCCTATATTATAGAAGTATTAAAGAAAGCTGGTGTAGAAAATGAATGTTTTTGTTGAGATATTAAATGGAATAGGTAGACTGCTTCTACAACCAGCATTATATGTAGGAATTATTTTAGTGATAATGGCTGGTTTTAACCGAGTGAAGTGGGAACGAAAATCATTCAGTATAAGTATATACTCGCCTTGGCTAGAATTGAAAAATTTCTTCGGGTTGAGTTTGTTATTCGGATTAGCGATTTCCGTTGTTACGGCATTCATTGGATTTGGCGTTATGCTCGAATGGGTGGCCATTTTTAATGCAGTAGCTTGTTTCTTATTAATTGTTGGGATGTTCCGATTAAGTTCGACGGCTTTTACAATCGGGATTACGAGTTTAATCTTTTATTTCTGCTATTATTTTGATGTAAATTTAGCGCCATTTAATAATATAGCATTTACGTATGACTCACTTTATATTGATAATTTTATGGTTTCGATGACGTTTTTACTTGCACTCTTATTGTTTATTGAAGCATTCTTAATTCAATATACAAGCGCAAAAAATCCGTCACCTTCACTTCGGAAAAGTAAACGTGGCAAATTAGTTGGTTCATTTCAATTAAGAAAATTATGGTTTGTGCCAATAGTTATGTTTATACCAGGAGATGTATTTACGAAAATTTTCGAATGGTGGCCAGTTTTCGCAATTGGTTCGCAGTCTTATTCACTAATTATTTTACCGTTATTTATCGGTTTCCAACAGCAAGTGCAAGGACAACTTCCAGAAGAAGCTAGTCGAAAAACAGCTGTGCAAGTTACGACACTAGCGACAATCATTGCGGTAGCCGGTTTAATCGGAATCGTGATGCCAGTACTTACATTATTCGCCTTCATGCTTGCGGTTATTGGTCGCTTTTGGATTTCCTATCGTCAGTACCGTTCAGAAAAATTATTACCGAAAAAATTTGGTCCACAAGCTGATGGGCTTGTCATTCTAGGGGCTCGCGCAGCAACGCCATCTGCACGCTTAAACTTAAAAGCTGGCGAAAAAATCACAGAAGTTAACAGTCAACCCGTTCATACGCGCGAAGAACTATACGAAGCGCTTAACTTGAACCGCGCGTTTTGTAAGTTAAAAGTAATTGATATTGACGGGGAACCACGTTTTGAACAAACAGCACTTTATGAGAATGAATCATTTGAGCTTGGTTTATTATTAGTTGAACCGAGATAATTTTTAGGGCACCAGTGTTGTTGGAAAGCAGCATTGGTGTTTTAAGTTTTTGTAAAGATAAGATTAATATAAAGGCATTTCTACCCGAAAAAGGTTAATTCATGCTATATTTTAGATAAAAGGGTTACATAAAGAAGGGATGGGAAGTACGTTGGTAAAAATTCTTGTAGTTGATGATGAGGCTTCTATTGTTACCTTGCTGCAATTTAATATCGAAAAAGCTGGATTTGATGTGGTGACAGCGGAGGATGGCAGGACTGGGTATGAACTTGCTTTATCCGAAAAACCAGATTTAATCGTACTAGATTTAATGCTTCCTGAGATGGACGGAATCGAAGTAACGAAAAAACTTCGTCAAGATAAAGTAAACGTGCCAATTTTAATGTTAACAGCAAAAGATGAAGAATTAGATAAAATTATCGGGCTAGAACTTGGAGCAGATGATTATATGACTAAACCATTTAGCCCAAGGGAAGTAGTCGCGCGGATTAAAGCCATTTTGCGCCGAACAGAAGGAAAAGCAGAAATCATCGAAGAATTAACAGAAGACGTGGAAGCAACGATACTAATTGGCGATTTGAAAATTTTGCCAGATAGTTATGAAGTGTATTTGCAAGATGATTTACTTGATTTAACACCGAAAGAATTTGAGTTATTATTATTCCTTGCGAACCATCGCGGCAAAGTTTTCTCAAGAGATCAATTGCTGGATACCGTATGGAATTATGATTACGTCGGCGAAACGCGAATTGTCGACGTCCATGTCAGCCATTTACGCGATAAAATCGAAATAGACACCAAACAGCCAAAATACATCAAAACAATTCGTGGCTTTGGTTATAAAATGGAGAATGTAAAATAATGAAAAAATTATGGCTGAAAATCGGATTATCTTTTATTATCTTATTTTTCGTTGTGATGGTTATCGTGGGTGTTTTTTCCGGCGAGCTAATGAAATCAACGTATTTAAATATGAAAGAAAGTCAATTAGAAGATGATGCGAAAATCTTACTTCAAACAACTAATATTGAAAATCTGGATTTAGATAAAGATGCCGCAGCTATCCAAAAGAGCCTTAATCCACTCGGAGATGAAATTGATGCGCGTATTACGGTGATTGATAGCGAGGGTGATGTAGTAGCTGATACGAAAAAAGATCCAGCTAATCTCGATAATCATATGAACCGCCCAGAAGTAACAGATATTCTGGAAAAAGGAAAAAGTGTTGGTATTTCTATCCGTGAGAGTGATTCACTTGGTTACAGTATGCTATATGTTGCAGTTCCCGTTAAGCACCAAGACAAAACAGATGGCGTTTTAAGGATTTCGATTTCACTTGAATCTGTCGACGCAGCAGTGGATAAACTTTGGGGAAATCTAGCGCTTATTTTCGGAATTGCGCTTGTTATTATCGCAGCAATCAGTGTTTTCATCGCTAGAAAAATCACGAGACCGGTTCGCGAAATTATCGAAGTTTCGACAGACTTAGCCAATCATAAATACGACAGCCGCATTCACGGCAAAGTCAGCGGGGAGCTCCAAGACCTTTCTGTCAGTGTTAATACATTAGCAGAAAGCCTTGAAACGCAAATGTTTGAAATTAAGCAAAATGAACAGCGCCTCAACGCGATTGTCCAAAACTTAGTCAGCGGCGTGATGCTTATTAATATCGACAAACAAGTAATCATGACCAACCGAACAATGTATCAAATTTTAGGTGAAACAGAAATTACTGGCAAGCCATTTTATGAAGTCATCAAAAGTTTCGCGCTGAGCCAGTTAATAGAAGCAACTTTTGAAACAAAAACCATTCAACAAAAAGAAATTATTCTCTATTTCCCACGCGAAATGATTTTAGATGCAAGTGTTTCGCCAATTTTAGCAGAAAATGGGGAAATTACCGGGATTATCTTACTTTTACACGATATTACGCAAATTCGCCACTTAGAAAATGTGCGCTCCGAATTTGTAACGAATGTGTCGCACGAACTTAAAACACCAGTGACCGCATTAAAAGGCTTCGCGGAAACCTTACTCGACGGCGCTATGTATGACGAAATGCTACTCAAAAAATTCTTAACTATTATTAAAGAAGAAAGTGACCGATTGCATCGTTTAATTATGGATATTCTCGCGCTTTCCAGAATTGAACAAAATCCAGTCCCAGAAAATATCGAGATTGTGGATATGGATGACGTAATCGAACAATCAGCCCGTACTATTTTTGAAATGGCAACCGAGAAAAATATTCAAGTTACTATCCCAGAAAAAACAAGCACACCAGTTACAATTGAAACGGATCGTGATAAATTACAACAAATTTTAATTAACTTACTTTCTAACGCAATCAACTACACTCCTGTGGACGGAAAAGTAGAAGTTAAATTAATTGATCATGAAGCAGAAGTTATAATAGAAGTAACTGATAATGGAATTGGAATCCCAGCTAAAGATATTGACCGCGTATTTGAACGCTTCTACCGAGTGGACAAAGCTCGTAGCAGGCATTCAGGTGGTACCGGCCTTGGACTCTCGATCGTTAAACACTTAGTCGAAAATTGCGGCGGACGAATCGAAGTAGAAAGCCAAGAAGAAGTCGGCTCGACATTCCGTGTTACTTTACCAAAAAAAGCCTAATAAATATCCTGTTTGAAAGAATGTAATCTTTCAGACAGGATATTTTTATTTTATTTACGAAAGGAACAAAATTAGCGCAATAATTTACGAGTTTGCCTTATTTTTGAAAGATAGTCATAAAAAAGTTTACATTTCTGACAAAAAATGTGGTTATTTACAATTACTTAACATTAGCTACACACCACCTTAAATCTCAGACGTTATAGTAATACTTGTAAGGAATAACAATTAAAAAAACAAGGTGGGAATAAGATAATGAAAAAGAAGTATTTGGGAATAGTAGCAATGTTAGCAGCAGTAATGCTTGTCTTCGCAGCATGCGGAAGTGACAGCAGTTCAGCAGATAAAGCAAACGGATCAACAAAAGGGGATAAAGAAGTTTCTGGCTCATTAACAGCAGTCGGATCCACTGCACTTCAACCACTCGTTGAAGCAGCTTCCAAAGAATTTACAAACACAAATCCTAAAGCACAAATCAACGTGCAAGGCGGCGGTTCTGGAACTGGTTTAACACAAGTACAACAAGGCGCAGTTGAAATTGGTAACTCGGACGTATTCGCTGAAGAAAAAGACGGCGTAGATGCTTCGAAACTAGTTGATCACCGTGTAGCAGTTGTCGGAATGGCACCAGTTGTAAACAAAGATGTAGGCGTTAAAAATATCACTAAACAACAATTAATCGATATCTTCACTGGCAAAACAACAAACTGGAAAGACGTTGGCGGTAAAGACGAAAAAATTACAATCATCAACCGTGCAGAAGGAAGCGGAACACGTGCTACTTTCGAAAAATGGGGACTTGATGGTAAAACACCAATTAAAGCACAAGAACAAGATTCATCTGGTACAGTTCGTAAAATCGTAAGCGAAACTCCAGGAGCAATCAGCTACCTAGCATTCTCTTACATTGATGCTTCCGTAGTCGGTCTTTCACTAGATGGTGTGGAACCAACAGAAGATAAAGTAGCAACAAACGACTGGAAAATCTGGTCTTATGAACATATGTATACAAATGGCGAACCTAAAGGCCTAACAAAAACTTTCTTGAAATACATGACTTCTGATGAAGTACAAAACAATATCGTACCACAACTTGGTTACCAATCAATCAAATCCATGAAAGTGGAACGCGATTCATCTGGTAAACTAACTGACGTAAAATAAAAAGAATGAAATGGGCGTCTATCCTAGTAATACCGGGATAGACGTATACCCATGTTAGGAGTAAAACATGGGAGGAGAAAGGAGCTTACGTGACTTGGAAGCGATAAAAGAAAAGAAGCTTACACAAACTTCTAAAAAGGCGCATCTAGAAACTAGAGGCAAAATAATTACATTCATCTGTATTTCCATCATGGTTATTGCCGCAGCGTCTATTTTGTTTTTTGTTATATCAAAAGGTTTAGCTACATTTACGGTCAATAAAGTGTCTTTTGTTGATTTTATAACTGGGACAGACTGGAATCCTTCGCAAAAAGATGCAAACGGTAATCCATTAGTTGGTGCTTTGCCAATGATTATTGGTTCATTTGCAGTAACACTTTTTGCAGCTTGTATTGCTGGCCCACTTGCAATCGGTGCCGCAATTTTTATGGTGGAAATTTCACCTAAGTTTGGGAAAAAAGTTTTACAACCAGTTATGGAACTTTTAGTTGGAATTCCATCTGTTGTTTATGGGTTCATTGGACTAAGTGTTGTCGTTCCATTTATTCGTGACCATATTTCGGGAAGTGGGTTTGGTATTGCAGCTGCGACGGTCGTTTTAACAGTCATGATTTTGCCGACGGTTACTTCACTCAGCGTGGATGCGATTAAATCTGTTCCACGTCACTACCGAGAAGCTTCATTGGCGCTTGGAGCAACACGTTTCCAGACGATTTGGAAAGTAGTACTTCGTAGTTCGCGTTCCGGTATTTTGACGGCGATTGTTTTCGGGATGGCACGTGCATTCGGTGAGGCTCTTGCTGTACAAATGGTTATTGGGAACTCTGCGGTTATTCCAACATCCTTATTCGAGCCAGCCTCTACATTAACTAGTATTTTAACAATGGGTATGGGAAATACGGTTATGGGTACGCTTGATAATAATATCCTTTGGTCACTTGCAATGGTGCTACTAGCAATGTCACTATTCTTCATCATTGTGATCCGTTTCATCGGACGTAGGAGGAAAGTCAAATGAATGTAAAAACAAAAGATAAAATCGCGACAGGCGTTTTCTATGCCATTGCTGTATTAATTGTCATTATCTTAGCTGGTTTATTAGGCTATATTTTAGTAAAAGGTGTTCCGCAATTAAGCTGGAAGTTTTTGACGACCCCACCACAGTCGTTCCAAGCTGGTGGCGGAATCGGCCCGGAAATCTGGAATTCATTTTATATGCTTATTATTACTATGCTCATCTCTGTCCCTATCTCGCTCGGAGCGGGAATTTATATGGCAGAATATGCGCGTAAAAATTGGATTACAGATTTAATTCGTACAACAATCGAAGTGCTTTCCTCGCTTCCTTCTATTGTAGTTGGGCTATTCGGTTTCCTTGTTTTTGTTATTCAAATGGGGTGGAGCTTCTCGGTTATTTCCGGGGCGCTTACACTAACGATTTTCAATTTACCATTATTAATTCGTGTTGTTGAAGAAGCACTTAATGCGATTCCCAACACGCAACGTGAGGCGGGACTTGCGCTAGGTTTATCCAGATGGGAAACGATTACGCGAGTACTTGTTCCGGCCGCGCTTCCAGCAATCATTACGGGGGTTATTTTAGCAGCAGGACGTGTATTCGGTGAAGCAGCCGCGCTTATTTTTACGGCAGGTCAAAGTACGCCGATACTTGATTTTACTGATTGGAACCCAATGAACCCAGCTTCACCATTAAATATTTTCCGCCCAGCAGAAACACTTGCAGTTCATATTTGGAAAATTAACGGCGAAGGAATTATGCCAGATGCGCAAGCCGTTTCTGACGGAGCATCAGCCGTATTAATTCTATCCGTATTACTTTTCAATATTCTCGCTCGCTTGCTTGGAAAAGTTGTTTATAAACGCATGACTTCATCGTAAAAAGCCAGGAAAAGGAGATAAAAATGATGTTAACAAAGAAACCTGAAATCAATACTATTTTACAAGCAACACCAGATCCTCATTCACTTCCTGCTGCGATGGCGACGGAGGATTTGCATGTATACTACGGGGATAACCACGCAATCAAAGGTGTGGATTTAACTTTCCCAGAAAATAAGGTTACCGCTTTAATTGGACCATCTGGTTGCGGGAAATCTACTTATCTACGAGCATTAAATCGCATGAACGACGAAATTGATGGTTGTCGTATGGAAGGCCAAATTTTATACGATGGCATTAATATTAATCGTAAAGAAGTCGACTTGTACAACGTTCGTAAAGAAATCGGGATGGTATTCCAAAAACCAAACCCATTCACCAAATCCATTTATGAAAATGTTGCTTTTGGTCTTAAACGTCATGGTATGAAGAATAAAAAAGAAATCATGGAGCGCGTGGAGAAAAGCTTGCGCCGTGCAGCTCTGTGGGATGAAGTAAAAGACGATTTAGGAAAAAGTGCGCTATCACTTTCCGGTGGGCAGCAACAACGACTGTGTATCGCTCGAGCAGTTGCCATGCAGCCGAAAGTTTTACTGCTTGATGAACCAGCATCTGCGCTCGATCCAATTTCAACAAGTAAAATTGAAGATTTAATCAATGAACTGAAAAATAAATATACAATCATTATCGTAACGCATAATATGCAACAAGCAGCGCGGGTTTCCGACTATACTTCCTTCTTTTATCTAGGAGAAGTCGTGGAATTCTCAGGAACATCCGAACTTTTCACTAATCCCCAAGAAAAACAAACCGAAGACTATATTTCTGGTAACTTTGGCTAGAAAGGAGCTTTTTTATGACAACCGAAACTGCTGAAAAAGTAGAGTATATCATTGAAACAAAAGATGTAGATTTATTTTATGGTTCCAAACAAGCACTACAAAAAATCGCTTTAAATATTAAAAAGAATCAAGTTACCGCTTTAATTGGTCCGTCGGGTTGTGGAAAATCTACTTTCCTTCGCACGCTTAATCGAATGAATGATTTAATTCCTAATGTAAAAACGACTGGAGAAATTCATATTGGCGGCGAAAATGTGCAAGATCCTAAAATCGATATGGTTAACTTACGAAAAAAAGTGGGAATGGTCTTTCAACAAGCCAACCCGTTCCCGTTTTCGATTTATGATAATGTTGCTTATGGCCCACGGATGCACGGTGTGAAAGATAAAAAAGTGCTTGATGAGATTGTAGAGAGAAGTTTGCGTCAGGCGGCTCTTTGGGAAGAAGTGCATGATAGACTAGATCGTTCAGCGATTGGGATGTCTGGTGGACAACAGCAGCGACTTTGCATCGCGCGCGTTCTGGCCGTTAAACCGGATGTTATCTTGATGGATGAACCAACTTCGGCGCTAGACCCAATTTCGACGGCAAAAGTAGAAGATTTGATTCTAGAATTAAAGAAAGACTATACGATTGTAATTGTGACGCACAATATGCAACAAGCGTCCCGGATTTCCGATGAAACTGCCTTTTTCTTAAATGGTCGCATCGTGGAATTCTCAGACACGACAAGTATTTTTACTAACCCAGCAGAAAAAGAAACCGAAGACTATATTTCAGGACGATTTGGATAAAGGAGTGTTATTATGGTAGTCAGAAAAATTTTTACGGAACAGTTAAACGACTTGCACCAACATCTAATGGAAATGGGAATGCTTGCGAATGAAGCAATTTTTAAGGCAGTGAAGTCACTCGTACACCGCGATACGGAGCTTGCCAAACAAGTTGTTGCAGAAGATAAAGCAATCAATAATATGGAGCTTTCACTGGAACAACGCTCTTTTGAATTAATCGCTTTGCAGCAACCAGTTGGCATGGATTTACGAAAAATTGTTACTGTGCTGAAAACAAGTTCTGATTTAGAACGGATTGGCGACCACGCAGTAAGTATTGCCAAAACAGCTATTTTAATTGGTGAAAGTAAAGTTTTAAAGCCTATTCCTGAAATTCCGGAAATGGGCGAGATTGTCAAATCAATGCTACAAGACGTATTAAAAGCTTATCTAGCAGAAGATGATGTAGCTGCTCGTGAAATTGCCGCGCGCGATAATGAAGTTGATAAACTTCATAAAATCGTCTATCAAAAATGTATTCATTTCATGCAAGAAGAGCCGGAACATATTGAAGACGTTTCGCAGTTACTGTTAGTTTCCCAGTACATCGAACGTATTGGTGATTACGTAACGAATGTGTGCGAATGGATTGTTTACTTGAAGAGCGGAGAAATTGAAGATTTAAATAGATAAAAAAAAGCCCGATTTCCTGCCTTTCAGGTTAATCGGGCCCTTTTTTAGTGTGTTAGGCGGTTTAAATAACTTCTCAAATATTTAAAACCTTTTTTTATTATTCAGCTCTCCTTCCATATTGATAAAAAAATTATAGCATTTAATCAGTAAGAATCGACTTTTTGCTCATATTTAATCATTTTTAAGTAGACGTGTTATTAAACTTGCGGAATCATTCCTATTTAAGTATCATATGAGTATATGACCATATATGGAAAATGGAGTGATATTCAATGGAAAACGCAAAACAACCATTAGATGAAGAAACGCTATTTAGTGTGACGCAAATTTTTAAGGCGCTTTCTGATCCAACGCGTGTACAAATATTAAATTTACTTCAGGATCGCGAATACTCTGTGAATGATATTGCACGGACACTTGCGTTTAACCAGACAACAGTTTCGCATCAGTTGCGATTTTTAAAAAATTTAAGGCTTGTGAAATCGAGACGTGAAGGTACGACCATTTATTATATGCAAGATGATAATCACGTATTAGAATTACTCACACAAGCAATCCGACATGTGCATCATCATTAATTGGGAACGCTCAGAAAACCTTTTTTAGGAATGATGGGTGTTTTTTATCCCAAATAAACAGAGATTATGGTAAAGTAAGTAACAAATAAAAGCTTGGAGGAAGTATTTTGAAGAAATTATCACCAATGCAAAAGTTCATTGTTATTACTGGAATTATTGTGATGATTATTATTTCGATTTTGGCGGTCGTTTGGAATAGCAATCTTACAGTAGTCATCGGTTTATCCGTTGTTCAATTTATTTTGATTCAATTGATTTGTTATGTCGGCATTTATTCGCATATGAAAGTTGGGACGGCGCGCGGGACCAAATTATTTAGCTGGGGAATATTGACGACATTTTTGTTTTCAGCAATTATTTTCATTTTTGCTACAGATAACTTTAGAACATACTCAGCAGCAATGATTGCGTTAATTGGTTATTGCGCGGCGCTGATGATGCGTGAAATCGAAAATACCAATCCAGCTAATAAAAAACAAAAACGTGAAGAATAAAACGAAGAATGGAGGGATAATATGGGAATTCATCAATATTTCCAAAGTTTATCAGATTTAGAAAACATTTATCGTTGCCCCGGAAAATTTAAATACCAAGAGCATTCGGTTGCAGAACACTCGTATAAAGTATCGTCCATTGCCCAATTTTTTGGTGCGGTAGAGGAAGAAGCTGGAAATGAAGTGAATTGGCGCGCACTATATGAAAAAGCGTTAAATCATGATTATTCAGAGCTTTTCATCGGGGACATTAAAACGCCTGTGAAATACGCAACGACAGAACTGCGCGAAATGCTTTCAGAAGTAGAAGAAAGCATGACGAAAAACTTTATCGAGCGAGAAATTCCAGAAACTTTCCAACCAATTTATCGTCATTTGCTAAAAGAAGGCAAAGACAGTACGTTAGAAGGGAAAATCCTCGCTATTTCTGATAAAGTTGATTTGTTATATGAATCCTTTGGCGAAATCCAAAAAGGAAATCCCGAGAATATTTTTGTGGAAATTTATAGTGAAGCACTTGCGACAATTTACCAGTACCGGGAAATGGCTAGTGTGAAGTACTTTTTAAAAGAAATCTTACCAGATATGCTTGCTGAAAAAGGCATCGAAAAAACAGAATTACCACAGTTAACGACGGAAATAACGACAAAAGCATTGCGAGACGCTTAAAAAAGGGGAGGGAAGTAAGATGGATCAAATTATATCTGCGCTTATTTTC
Organism: Listeria swaminathanii; assembly: GCF_014229645.1. GTDB lineage: Bacteria > Bacillota > Bacilli > Lactobacillales > Listeriaceae > Listeria > Listeria swaminathanii. Next base: position 114,478 of record NZ_JAATOD010000004.1, read on the forward strand.
CCTTGTCTGCTTGTTATTCTTTTTGCGAGAATCACTTATAATCGTTATGTGGCGCTGCTTTTGATGGTGATTTTGATTGCTGCATCCGCTAAGTTAGGGTATACTAATTCGCTTTGGCTCGTTGTGATTGATGCCTTTTCGATGACAATCGGTTTTGTGCTTGCGACTTATATGCTGCGCCGTTTGAAGAAAAGCGGTAGTGACTTTTAACAAGGCAAATATATAGGTAGAACCGTGTAAAAGTGATAAAATAAAGAAAAGCGTAATCAACAGGTTGCGTTTTTTATTTTTCACCAAATACGAAAATATGTTCGGTTTTTGCTAGGCTAATTAAAATATTTATGATAAAATAGAAACATTAACGGATCTGAAAAAAATCCGCTTTTTGCTTTGCTGGACATTTCACAAGTAAAGCTTTTCAGATGCCAGAATCGGACCGATAATGAATAGGGGGAATCCGAGTTGAAGGATAAATTTGAGTTAGTTTCTAAGTATAGCCCACAAGGAGACCAACCTAGAGCAATAGAACAATTAGTTGCGGGATTAAGAAAAGGCTTGAAACACCAAACTTTACTTGGTGCAACCGGTACAGGGAAAACTTTTACCGTATCCAACGTGATTCAAGAAGTAAATAAGCCAACACTTGTAATGGCTCATAATAAGACGCTAGCAGGTCAGCTGTATAGCGAATTTAAAGAGTTTTTTCCGAATAATGCTGTAGAATATTTTGTCAGTTATTATGACTATTATCAACCAGAAGCCTATGTTCCACAAAGTGATACGTACATCGAGAAAGACGCCAGTATCAATGATGAAATCGACAAGCTTCGTCACTCGGCTACGGCCTCTCTTTTTGAACGTCGCGATGTCATTATTATCGCCAGTGTGTCGTGTATTTATGGCTTAGGTTCGCCAATTGAATACGGAGAAATGCTCGTTTCGCTTCGTGTCGGTATGGAGATTAGTCGTGATGAATTACTGCGCAAATTAGTAGATATCCAATATGATCGAAATGATATAGATTTCCAACGCGGCCGCTTCCGAGTTCGCGGTGACGTGGTCGAAATTTTCCCAGCATCAAGAGATGAACATTGTATGCGGATTGAATTTTTCGGCGATGAAATTGAACGTATTAGAGAAGTAGATGCGCTAACTGGCGAAATTATCGGAGAAAGAGAACACGTCTCCATTTTCCCAGCGTCTCACTTTGTTACCAGACCAGATATTATGAAAAAAGCAGTCGTTAATATAAAAGCAGAACTAGAAGACCGTCTCAAAGTATTGCGTGCGGACAATAAATTACTCGAAGCGCAACGACTGGAACAACGGACGAATTATGATTTAGAAATGATGGAAGAAATGGGCTATTGCTCGGGTATTGAAAACTATTCCAGACATCTATCTCTTCGCCCAGCTGGAGTTACGCCGTATACTTTACTGGACTATTTCCCAGATGATTTCCAAATGGTCATAGATGAGTCACACGTTACGATGCCGCAAATTCGCGGAATGTTCAACGGAGACCAAGCCAGAAAACAAATGCTTGTCGATCACGGTTTTAGATTGCCAAGTGCTTTAGATAACCGACCACTTCGACTAGAAGAATTTGAGAAACATATCAACCAAATCATGTTCATATCCGCCACACCAGGCCCATACGAACTAGAAAAAAACCCAGATGTCATCGAACAAATCATTCGACCAACTGGCTTGCTAGATCCGATTGTAGAAATTCGCCCAATTCAAGGACAAATCGATGACTTAATGGATGAAATTAACGACCGTGTCGAGAAAAATGAACGCGTCTTAATTACAACGTTAACGAAAAAAATGTCCGAGGATTTAACCAACTATCTCAAAGAAGCTGGCGTCAAGGTCCAATATCTACACTCAGAAGTAAAAACATTAGAACGAATTGAAATTATTCGCGATTTACGACTTGGCGTGTATGACGTTATCGTCGGAATTAACTTGCTGCGTGAGGGAATCGATTTACCGGAAGTTTCATTGGTAGCAATTTTAGATGCAGATAAAGAAGGTTTCCTACGTTCCGAACGGTCGCTCATTCAAACAATGGGACGTGCTGCGCGTAATGAAAATGGTCGAGTAATCATGTACGCAGATAAAATGACTGACTCCATGCGCAATTCCATTGGCGAAACAGAACGTCGTCGTAAAATCCAAATCGAATATAATGAAAAACATGGAATTACACCAAAAACAATCAAAAAAGAAATTCGTGGTATCATCGCAGCAACTTCTGCCGCAGATGAAAGAGAAGCAGTGAAGCAACATGATTTAAGTAAGATGTCTAAGAAAGAACGCGATGTATTCATTGAAGGTATGGAACATGAAATGAAAGAAGCAGCTAAAGCACTTGATTTCGAACGTGCTGCTGAACTTCGTGATGCTTTACTGGAAATAAAAGCGGAAGGATGAAGCGAAATTGGATAAAGAGAAAATAGTAATTCAGGGTGCAAGAGCCCATAACTTAAAAAACATTGATGTAGAGATTCCTAGAGATAAGTTAGTAGTTATGACTGGCCTTTCAGGTTCAGGTAAATCTTCGCTGGCTTTCGATACAATTTATGCAGAGGGACAAAGACGTTACGTCGAGTCTTTATCCGCATATGCACGCCAATTTTTAGGACAAATGGATAAACCAGATGTAGACTTAATTGAAGGATTAAGCCCGGCTATTTCCATTGACCAAAAAACAACAAGTCGTAATCCACGTTCTACAGTGGGTACCGTTACGGAAATCCACGACTATTTACGCTTGCTTTATGCTCGAGTGGGGCACCCGGTTTGTCCTAATCACGGCATCGAAATCACTTCGCAAACAATTGAGCAGATGGTAGATCGTGTCCTAGAATACCCAGAAAAAACTCGCATTCAAATAATGGCACCAATCGTTTCTGGTAAAAAAGGTACGCATAAGAAAACCATCGAAGAAATCAAAAAAGAAGGTTACGTACGAATTCGCGTTGACGGCGAAATTTACGACATCAACGACGAAATCGAAATCGAGAAAAACAAAAAGCATTCCATCGAAATCATTATTGACCGTATTGTGATTAAAGAAGGCATCAATACGCGTCTATATGATTCTATTGAAGCGGCACTTCGCTTAGCAGATGGTTATGCAGTTGTTGATATAATGGGAGATAAAGAATTACTATTTAGTGAGCATTATGCTTGTCCATATTGCGGCTTTTCCGTTGGCGAATTAGAACCAAGAATGTTCTCTTTCAATAGCCCGTTTGGCGCTTGCCCAACATGTGATGGACTTGGAACAAAACTAGAAGTAGACGTAGACACCGTTATTCCAGACAGAAGCCTATCACTAAACGAAGGCGCAATTATTCCTTGGCGCCCAATCAGCTCGCAATATTATCCGCAAATGTTAGCTTCCGCCTGCAAAGAATTCGGAATCGACATGGATACGCCACTTGAAAAACTAACTAAAGAAGAATTAGACATCATTTTAAATGGTTCAAAAGACAAAGAATTCTACTTTGAATATAAAAATGATTTTGGAATGACGCGCGAAACATGGATACCTTTTGAAGGAATACTACCAAATATCGAACGCCGTTATCGTGAAACAAATTCCGATTTCACTCGCGATCAAATGGCGCAATATATGACGGATTTACCATGCCCATCATGTAAAGGTTACCGTCTTAAAGAAGAAACTCTTTCCGTTAAAGTAAACGACCATCACATTGGTCAAATCAGTGAGTTTTCTATTAATGAAGCACTTGCTTTCTTTGACTGCCTTGAACTTTCTGAAAAAGAAACACAAATTGCAGCTCCAATATTCAAAGAAGTACGCGCGCGACTTGGCTTCTTAAAAAACGTTGGACTCGACTATCTAACAATGAGCCGAGCAGCTGGAACGCTATCCGGTGGTGAAGCACAACGAATTCGACTAGCTACCCAAATCGGCTCCAGGCTGACAGGTGTACTTTATATCCTTGATGAGCCTTCTATCGGATTGCATCAGCGCGATAATGACCGTTTAATCAGCACACTTCAAAGTATGCGCGACATCGGAAATACACTCATTGTCGTTGAACACGATGAAGATACAATGATGGCCGCGGATTACCTTATTGACATTGGTCCGGGCGCTGGCGAGCATGGTGGACGAATTGTCGCTGCTGGAACCCCGGAAGAAGTGGCTAATAATAAAAACTCGATTACTGGTGACTATCTTTCAGGCAAAAAATTCATTCCCGTTCCTGCTAAACGTAGAAAAGGCAATGGCTTGGAGTTAGAAATCATTGGAGCTAAAGCAAACAATCTAAAAAACGTAAACGTAAAAATCCCACTAGCTACTTTTTCATGTGTGACAGGAGTCTCTGGTTCCGGAAAAAGCTCACTCGTGAATGAAGTACTACGAAAAGCGTTAGCGAAAAAATTAAATAGAAACCACGCAAAACCAGGTGAACATAAAGAAATAAAAGGTATTGAAAATCTAGAAAAAATCATCAACATCGACCAATCGCCAATTGGAAGAACGCCAAGATCCAATCCAGCAACTTATACAGGCGCTTTCGACGATATCCGTGATCTTTTTGCCAGCACTAACGAAGCAAAAGTGCGTGGCTATAAAAAAGGCCGTTTTAGCTTCAACGTAAAAGGTGGTCGTTGTGAAGCATGTAAAGGCGACGGAATCATCAAAATCGAAATGCATTTCTTACCAGATGTATACGTTCCATGTGAAGTATGTCATGGAAAACGATATAACGGCGAAACATTAGATATTCGCTACAAAGGTAAAAATATCGCAGAAGTATTAGAAATGACAGTAGAAGAAGGACTGGAATACTTCACAAACCAACCAAGAATTGCGCGTAAACTCCAAACAATTGTAGATGTAGGCCTTGGCTATATTCGACTGGGACAACCCGCAACAACGCTTTCCGGTGGGGAAGCGCAGCGTGTCAAATTAGCCTCAGAGCTCCACAAACGTAGTAACGGTAAATCATTCTACATTCTTGATGAACCAACTACAGGACTTCACGCAGATGATATTGGTCGTTTACTAAAAGTTTTACAAAGACTTGTAGAAGAAAATGGCGACACGGTGCTTGTCATCGAGCATAATTTAGATGTCATCAAACAAGCCGATTACTTGATAGATTTAGGTCCAGAAGGCGGCGATGGCGGTGGCCAAATTATCGCAACCGGTACGCCAGAAAAAATCGCTCGTTCTAAAAAATCCTACACAGGCAAATACTTAAAACCAATTTTAGAACGTGATAAAGAACGAACCGAAGAACGCATTGCAACAGCTAAGAAAAAATAATCAAAATCCCGCTTATTAAAAATATAAGCGGGATTTTTTTATAGTGCCTAAGCCCAAACCACCCAAAGTCCAAACAAATAATCATCCTCTGGTTGTATGACAGAAATTATTTTTTCCTTCATAATAGAGACATAGTTAAAACAGATATATCACTTGCATGTGAAAGCAAGCCTAAAATAGTTTAGCCTAAATTATAGGAGGAAATGAAAATGGAAAATGAACGCAAACGTATTCTCGAATTAGTGAAACAAGGTATTATTTCTACAGAAGAAGCCCTTACTCTACTTGAAAATATTTCCAAAAAAGAAGGTAAAACAGCAGCCAAAGAAAATATTCGCCGTTCTGCAGCTCCGAAAGAAGAAAAATTCGAAGAGCAAGAAGAACCTGCGTATGATTATAGTAAAGGCTGGAACAATGAAGGAAATCCTTATACTGCTCCAAAAAACCGCAAAAGACGCCCTGAACCAAATCCAGAAAATCGTGAAGGACGCGATGAAGACAACGAAAAAGCTTCCAAAGATCGTGAAGAGTCCATGCGCAACATGGTGAATGATTTATCCCAAGCGGGTGAAAAAATTGGTTCTTTCCTAAACAATGCGTTTAAACAAGTGAAAGATATGCCGTTCCCGTTCTTAACATCAACAAAAATTGAACGCGATTTCGTTTACCATGACACAACACTTTCTATTTTAGAATTTGAAATTGCTAATGGGAACATTGAATTTAAACCATCCGATTCAAACGATATTAAAGTCCACGCGATGATTAAACTATTCAAAGAATATCCAGAAGATGAAGCACTTAAAGTCTTCTTTGATAAAACAACTTTACGTGTAGATGAAGAAACATTGCGTTTTGAGTCCACATCGAAACAAATCGTTACTAACCTAACTGTATACTTGCCACGTCGTGAGTATGATTATGTTTCTGTTAAAATGTTGAATGGTAATTTCCATCTAGATGAATTATCTGGTCGTGATTTATTTGTTAAAACAACTAATGGTAATATCAGCCTAGGCACATTAAATGCCACTTTAGCTGAAATTGAATCTATTAATGGTAACGTTCGTATCCAAAATGGTGAAATTCGTGATATTTCCCTTAAAACATTCAATGGTAACGTAGCGGCCAAAGGGAACTACTACTCCACTAATTTGCAAACTAAAAATGGTAATGTCAATTATCAATTAACTGGAAACGAAGCCACTTTCTTAAAAGCAAAAACTGGTGCAGGAAATATCGAAGTAATCGTACCAGCGGCAATTGGTGTAGATGGTCGTTTCCATACAAACCTTGGTAAATTATTGTTAGATTTAAAAGATGCAGAAATCCTTGAATCTAAAACAGAATCTGTAAGTAAATCAATTGTTTTCACTAAATTGCCTGATGCGGCTGATTCTTCCTTGAAAATCGAAGCAGAAGCAACAACTGGTTCCGTAAAAATTCGCGATGTAAAATAATCAACTAAAATCTAGCGCCGTGTATGCGCGCTAGATTTTACATAGAAATAAGAAAGGAAGAGCTAGCATGGATAAAAAATTAAGAAGATCAAGAGTGGACCGGAAAGTCGGCGGTGTGTTTGGCGGACTGGCTGAGTTTCTAGGAATAGATGCCACACTTCTGCGACTTATTTATATCATCATCACGATTGTTACGATGAAAACCGGTATTGCGATTATCGCTTATATAGTTGCCTTGTTTGTAATTCCTTCTTCTGATACAAGTAATGAGGAAGTACTCGAACGGCACCGTCGCCGCGTGGAAGAAAAAAGAAATCGTCACACTGAGCGTAATGAAGCTAGGCAGGAAGTGAGAGAAGCGATGAGAAATAGTCATCATCACAGAAGACAAAGATCAGAAAGAGCTGAGCCGATTCACCACGGTGCAAGGAAAAAAGAAGCTCGTCCTCGTCCAGTACGAGAATTCAATTTTGATAGCGCGACTTTCCGCTCATTTACAATTAGAGTAGCGACTGGGGATGTTATTATTCGTTCTTGGGACAAAGAGGAAATGAAACTCCGCGCAGTACTAGCTGTACATGAAAAAGCGCGTTCAATTCGTCAATTAAGCGAAGAGAAACTATGGGATTACTTCTTTAGCCAAACAATGCTAGATATTTCCCCAGACAGCTTCACTTTTGAATCAAAAAATGAATTGTTAAAAACGGATCTAGTTATTACAATTCCAAAACGTTTATATGAACAAGTAAAAATTCAATTACTAAATGGTAATTTGAAATATGATGATACTGCTGCAGAAGATGCAATTATTAAAACGCGTCACGGTGATATTCGTTCATCCGGAGCTAGCGGGAAATTCCTTAGCACCGAATCAGCAGATGGAGAAATTTTCTTTAAACGTAGCACGGTCGAAAATGTAGATATGTCTACAGCTAAAGGTGATATTTCCCTTCAAGGTAACTTCCTTACAACAATTGCTAAAGCAGCACAAGGAGATGTTGAATATATTCTTGAGAACGATACATCTTCAGCGGCTGACCTAGATGCACCAAATGGCGATATTCGAATTCAAATTCCGCCAACGTGGAATGTCGATGGAACACTTGGAACGAAAAAAGAAAAAATCTATTTTGACTTAAAAAATGCAAAAATTTGGGATGATGCAGAAAGAACTTTTGTTTTCACTCAAAATGCCGAAGAAATAAGCATGGCGACACTTCAAGCAAAAGTAGGCAATGGCATTATCAAGATTTCTGAACTCGAAACAAAAAACGTTTAATAAAATGAAAGGAAGGGAAAACAATGAAAAAGTTATATAAATCTTCTTCACAGAAAATGATTGCCGGTGTCTGTGGTGGGTTAGCAGAGTACTTTAATATTGAAGTTACGCTTGTACGTCTACTATGGGTGGTAGCTAGTTTATTCTTAGGCTCTGGTATTTTACTTTACATCATTGCCGCAATCATTATTCCAAAAAGAACACCTGAATCAGAATGGGAGTGAACTAAAACATGCGTTGGATTATAGGCGTAATTATTAACTCGGTGCTTTTTGTAGCTTTATCTGGATTCTTTACAAGTTTTCATGTAGATGGGTTCACGACAGCGCTACTAGCGAGTTTTATATTAGCAATTCTTAATATGCTAATTAGACCTATTTTACTCCTTTTAACTTTACCGATTAATATTTTCACACTTGGACTTTTCACCTTTGTTGTCAATGCAATTATGCTTGAAATGACTACCTTCTTTATAGGAGATTCTTTCCAAATTGACGGTTTCGGAACAGCATTAATTCTGGCGGCAATTATGGCATTCGCTAACATGATTATTAATTCCGTTTTATGGGGTAATAAAGAAAATTAAACATTCCAGCTACATTTTGAGGCTTAAAACAGCTTTTTAAATGTAGCTGGTTTCGCTATGTAGAGCCATTTAAAAAGAAAGAGGTAGCTTGATTCTCTCGAAAGTGCTAAAATGATAAGGAGCTTTCTAAATAATATTTTGTAGCGAACAGTAATGGACTTTTATAATTCATTTGGAGGTACTTGCATGACAAAATCGGTTACGGTAAAGGATTTAAAGGAACGACTTAATTTAGAGCTAATTTGTTCGGAAACGGGACTTGAACGGCCAATTTTAACAAGTGATTTATCTCGGCCGGGGCTGGAACTTACAGGGTTTTTCTCTTATTATCCAGAAGATCGTGTACAACTTTTTGGCATGACTGAAATATCGTTTTCAGAAGGTATGGAACCAGAAGAACGTCTTAAAAGATATAAGCAAATGTGTACGAAGCGAACTCCTGCTTTTGTGATTTCTAGAAATTTAGAAGTCCCGAAAGAATTAGTAGCTGCGGCGAAAGAAGCGGATATTCCGGTATTACGTTCGCGCCTTAAAACAACGCGTTTATCTGTTTATATTACGAATTACTTAGAAAGCAGACTCGCACCAGTTATTTCTATGCATGGTGTTCTAGTGGATATATATGGTCTAGGTGTTTTGATTACAGGGAGTAGCGGTGTTGGTAAAAGTGAAACAGCGCTTGAACTTGTAAAACGTGGCCATAGACTTGTAGCAGATGATAACGTAGAAATTCGTCAAGAGGATGAAATGACGTTAATTGGTTCTTCGCCAGCGATTATTGAACACTTATTAGAGATTCGCGGCCTTGGAATTATTAATGTAATGACTTTGTTTGGAGCAGGAGCTGTTCGTTCCAGTAAAAAGATTACTATCGTTGTGCACCTTGAAAACTGGGATCCTGATAAGCATTATGATCGTGTCGGGTTAGACCAAGAAATGACAAAAATATTTGACATGGACATCCCGAAAATTACTGTTCCAGTACGTCCGGGACGAAATTTATCTGTTATTATTGAAGTAGCAGCAATGAATTTCCGATTGAAGAATATGGGATATAATGCGGCAGAGCAATTTACACAAGACCTTAACAATCTAATAGGTCATAATAGCAGCATGAATGATTAAATAAATAGAGAAAGCATCTCCGCAGCCAAACTGATACTATATTAATCTTGTTTGGTTGCGGAGTTGTCTTTTTGAAAGTAGGGGAATTATGAGTAGTGGTGTTCAGCCGCTTGATCCAGTGGCGATTCAAATTGGTAGTATTTCTGTAAAATGGTACGGAGTTATTATTGCTTCGGCTGTTGTGATTGCGTTACTTCTTGCTCTAAGTGAAGCAAATAAGCGCAAAATGGATAAAGAAATTATTGTAGATTTGCTTATTTGGGCAATTCCAATTTCAATTATTAGCGCTCGGATTTATTATGTTATTTTCGAGTGGGATTTTTATAAGAATAATCTCGGAGAAATAGTGAAGATTTGGCACGGAGGTATCGCGATTTATGGTGCGTTGATTGGTGCGGTTCTTACGGCTGTTATTTTCTCGCGAATTAAGAAAATTTCGTTTTGGCAACTTGCGGATGTCGTTGCGCCAAGTTTGATTATTGCGCAGGCGATTGGACGTTGGGGTAATTTTATGAACCAAGAAGCACACGGGGCTGAAACTACTCGTGCTTTTCTAGAAGGTCTTCATTTGCCGGACTTTATTATCAACCAGATGTACATAGATGGTGCTTATTATCAGCCGACTTTCTTATATGAGAGTTTATGGAATGTGCTTGGATTTATTGTTTTATTAATTATTCGCCGCACAAAGATTCGCAGCGGGGAATTGTTTCTTAGTTATGTAATTTGGTATTCATTTGGAAGATTCTTTATTGAAGGAATGCGGACGGACAGCTTGATGTGGGGTGACTTTAGAGTTTCGCAAGTACTATCTTTACTACTAATTGTTCTGTCGATTGGCTTAATTATTTATCGTCGTTTGAAAATGAACCCGCCGTATTATATGGAAGATAAATTTGGTAAAGTAGTTAAAAAGAAATAAAAAAGTTGGAGATTTTCGAGTTTGATTAAGAAAGGAAGAAATTATGACTGGGAAAATTACTACATTGTTGTTTGACTTAGATGGTACGCTTATAAATACGAATGAATTGATTATTAAAACTTTTCAAGTGACTTTACAAGAATTCTTGCCGGACCGCGTTTTTACAAGAGAGGATATTTTACCGTTTATTGGGCCTTCTTTAATGGAAACTTTCCGGGAAATAAATCCAGCACATGCTGATGAGATGCGCGCTTTTTACCGCGAGTACAATTTGAAGCATCATGACGACTTGATTTTAGAGTATGATGGGGTTTATGAAGCGATTCGCACTTTGTATGAAGAAGATTATAAATTGGGGATTGTATCAACGAAAATGTACGATACGATTATGCGTGGACTTAAAGTGACTGGATTGGATAAATTTTTCCAAGTGGTGATTGGATTAGATCAAGTGTCTAATGCTAAACCAGATCCAGAAGGTATTGAAATGGCGCTTTCTTTATTGAATGCGACAAAAGAAGAAGCGATTATGATTGGTGATAATTATCATGATATTGAAGCTGGGAAAAATGCGGAAACGCTAACTGCTGGTGTAGCTTGGGCGATTAAAGGTCCAGAACATTTGGCAGAGTTCCAACCAGACTTTATGTTAGAAAAAATGAGTGACTTACTCGCAATTGTTAGGGACGAGGAATAGATTTTGAGGCGGCTGGATAGGTTTAAGGCACCCGATGAAACAGTCAACACCCTTTTTCAAGTGTATAAAACGATTTCTTTTTGGAAAGCTGTGAAGAATACATTAGTAATTGAATTTGGTCGTTTTTTCCCTTGGATGGGCGGTAAACGTAACATTTACCGTGCCTGTCTAGGAATGGAAATTGGCGAAAAGACTGCCATTGCCTATAAAGTTATGCCGGATTTGTTTTTTCCGGAGAAGATTACGATTGGTGAGAACACGATTATTGGTTATCATACGACTATTTTGACCCATGAATATTTGCTTTCGGAGTATCGTGTTGGGGAAGTTGTGATTGGTCGGGATGTGATGGTTGGCGCGAATGTCACTATTCTTCCAGGCACCCAAATTGGAGACGGGGCGGTGATTGCTGCTGGGGCAGTAGTCTCCAAGGATGTCCCTGCAGATAGTTTTGCTTATGGGAATCCTCTAATTATAAAAGAAAAAGCTGCTTTGGAGTAAAAGCCGAAGTAGCTTTTTTGTCGCCCAAAGTAATAAATTCTATGATATACTCATTAGGATAAGGATAATGTTGGAGGTGGAAAAATGGAAAAAGACAAAAAAACACCCGCAAAAATCTATCCATTTTATCCAAATGGTCAGTTTTATTTTGAACGAGGTGTGGAAGCGTTTCGTGATCAAAGAATTAAAGAAGCAATCAGGTATTTAGTAAGGGCATCTGAACTGGAACCGGGAGAGGCTGTTATTCTTTGTCAGCTGGCGATATGCTATACAGAAATTGGTCAGTTCCATAAATCGAATCAACTACTTAGAGATATTCTGGAACAGCGTGATGGGAATATGGAATACTGCTATTATTTTATTGCTAATAATTTTGCGTATATGAAAGATTATCGAAGAGCGTTGCAATATGCTAATCGCTATGTTGATACAGTGTCTGAAGGGGAATATACCGAGGAAGCAAAAGATTTAATTGAAGTATTACTGGAAGAAACCCCTTTTGGTGAAACGCTTGAAAATGGTTTTTCTAAATTAGAGCAGGAATTCTATGCTTATAAAAAAGAAATTAATCGCTATTTAGCGGAAGAAGATAGTGCGTCGGCTTGTGATATTTTAAGAAAAGTCATCGATGAGAAGCCGAATTTTTGGCCTGCTTATAATCAACTTGCGGCACTTTATTTTGAGCAATTGAAGGAAGAAGAGGGCGTTAAAGTTTTAAGTGATTTGCTTTCGAGAAACCCAGGAAATCTGTTAGGGATTTGTGATTTGTTTATTTATCACTTTTATAAAGGGAATCGCAAAGAGGCAGATGCGCTTTACTTGGAACTTCGAGATGTACTACCGGTGCTGGCTCATCATAAAGAAAAGCTTGGTTTGATTCATGCTATGATGGGCGAGTATGAGGAAGCGGACGATTTGCTCGAACAAGTGGCTGATTTGGAAGTGACGGAGCGTAGTAAATATTATTATTTCCGAGCGAAGGCTTGTTATTATTTAGATGAAGTGGAAGGCGCGAAAATGTTTTGGCATTCGTTTTTAGAATGTGATTTGTATGAGGATGTTAGATTCCCGTTTGAGCAAGAGGCGGATTTAACGAATGATACGCGACTTGTTCTTGATATGCTTCAAGAGGAAGATGACTTGGTTCATATGCTTGGTGTATATGCGCTAACGATTTCTAGCAATCGTCCGGAATTAGTATTGTTCCATCCATTGCTTGATATGAGTAATTGGTCATATATGGAGCATTTGATGTTTACTAATTTTGATTATTTTCCAGATGGAGACATTGAGCAAAATGGTTATTTGATTGCTAAAGCGATGATGATTTTAAGAGAAAAAGGCATTTTGTTAAATGAAGAAAATATGGCGCTGTATAAGCAGATGTTTTCACTTGTTTTATCAGATGCTGGAAAAGAGTTAATACTTGGTCGTTATACGATAGAAACGGTGGCGAGCGCAATTGCAAAGCTATTTTTACCGCAAATGAAGCTTAATTTAGTAGCAGAATTTGAATGTGGTAAATGTGCGCGTGATATCGAGCGAGCTCTGAGCAGATAAATAGACCTTTTTGCTATTCCGTATTAGGATTAATTTAGGCTAACTATTGTATACACATAAATGAGGAGGGCAAAGAGAATGGCTAGTGAAGAAAAAATTTATGATGTGATTATTATTGGAGCGGGACCTGCTGGAATGACAGCAGCTTTATATACTTCCCGTGCAGATTTAGATACGTTAATGATTGAACGCGGCGTACCCGGCGGACAAATGGTAAATACAGCAGAGGTAGAAAATTACCCTGGATTTGATAGCATTTTAGGACCAGATTTATCCGATAAGATGCTTAGCGGCGCGAAACAATTTGGTGCTGAGTATGCTTATGGTGATATTAAAGAAGTCGTTGATGGAAAAGAATTTAAAACAGTAACAGCAGGAGCAAAAACGTATAAAGCTCGCGCAATTATTATTGCAACTGGAGCTGAACACCGTAAACTTGGTGCAGCTGGTGAAGAAGAGCTAAGCGGACGCGGCGTTTCTTACTGTGCAGTGTGTGACGGAGCGTTCTTTAAAAATCGCGAATTAATCGTGGTTGGTGGCGGAGACTCTGCAGTTGAAGAGGGAACTTATTTGACTCGTTATGCAGATAAAGTAACGATTGTACACCGTCGTGATAAATTACGCGCGCAACAAATTTTACAAGATCGTGCTTTTAAAGATGAAAAAGTTGATTTCATTTGGAATAGTACGGTAGAAGAAATTGTTGGCGATGGTAAAAAAGTAACAGGTGCCAAAATTGTTTCTACAGTTGATGGTTCAGAATCAATTATGCCAGTGGATGGTGTCTTCATTTACGTTGGACTTGTGCCGCTTACGAAAGCCTTTTTAAATCTAGGTATTACAGACGATGAAGGTTACATCAAAACGGACGAAGAAATGCGTACAAATCTTCCTGGTATTTTTGCAGCTGGAGATGTTCGTGCGAAAAGCTTACGCCAAATTGTAACAGCTACAGGCGACGGCGGACTTGCTGGACAAAATGCACAAAAATATGTGGAAGAATTAAAAGAGTCATTAGAAGCAGAAGCAGCTAAATAATAGTAAAAAGTGTAAATGGGTCTAAGATTATTTATCTTGGACCCATTTTTGCGTGACTACATAGGCTTGAGTAGTGTAGAATGAAAGACAAAGACTATCGTTAGGAGAGATAAATAATGAGTATTGTTGTACTTGGTGGAGCGGGCTATATTGGCTCTCATGCAGTGGACGAGTTAATTACTCGCGGATATGAAGTTGTGGTTGTTGATAATTTAAGAACTGGACATAAAGAATCTATTCATAAAGAGGCAAAATTTTATGAAGGGGATATTCGCGATAAAGCATTTTTAAGTTCGGTTTTCGAAAAAGAAACGGTTGATGGTGTGATTCATTTTGCTGCAAGTTCGCTTGTGGGAGAATCGATGGAAGTACCATTAGAGTATTTAAATAATAACGTTTATGGTACACAAATTGTTTTAGAAGTGATGGAGCAATTCGGCGTGAAACATATTGTCTTTTCTTCAAGTGCGGCTACATACGGCGAACCAGAGCGTGTGCCAATTACGGAAGATATGCCAACAAACCCAGAAAGTACTTACGGCGATACGAAGCTAATTATGGAAAAAATGATGAAATGGTGCGATAAAGCTTATGGCATGAAATTTGTTGCACTACGTTATTTCAATGTGGCTGGTGCGAAAGCGGATGGCTCGATTGGTGAGGACCACAAGCCAGAATCCCATTTAGTACCGATTATTTTACAGGTTGCGCTGGGTCAACGCGAAAAATTAGCGATTTACGGGGATGATTATAACACTCCGGATGGTACGTGTATTCGTGACTATGTACAAGTGGAAGATTTAATTGATGCGCATATTAGAGCGCTAGAATATTTGAAAAATGGTGGAGAAAGTAATGTTTTCAACCTTGGTAGCAGTAATGGTTTTTCGGTGAAAGAAATGCTTGAAGCCGCTCGTGTTGTGACAGGAAAAGAAATTCCAGCTGAGGTTGTGCCGCGTCGTGCGGGCGATCCGGGAACGTTAATTGCTTCTAGTGATAAAGCGCGTGAAATTCTTGGTTGGGAGCCGACGTATACAGATGTAAAAGATATTATTGCAACTGCTTGGAAATGGCATGTATCTCATCCAAATGGCTATTAATAACTATGAAGGAATGTGATTTTCATCGAAGTAATCAAGGAATATTTTGGCGAATTTGAGGGAGAAACGGTTTGGCAGTGGACACTGATAAATGACCACGGTATGCGCATGAGCGTGTTGAATTATGGCGCGATTGTGACTTCCCTTGAAACGAAGGATAAATTTGGTGATTTTGCTAATATTAGTCTTGGATTTACGAATTTAGATGATTATTTGGCGCACTCTCCGTATTTCGGCGCTACGCTTGGTCCGGTTGCTGGTCGCATTAGTAAAGGCCAATTTAGTCTGGACGGGAAACAGTTTCAATTGACTCAAAATGAAGGGGCTAACCATCGTCACGGTGGCAAACTTAACTTTAGTAAGAAGCTTTGGGATGTTTCTGTGGAAAAGGCGCTTGAGCAGATTGTGATGACTTTTGAATATCGCTGGGCAGACGGGGAAAATGGCTATCCGGGGAATATCGATGCAAAAATGACTTATACACTTAATAATAAGAATGAGTGGCTGATTGATTATGAGGCGCAAACGGATCAGCCGACTATTTATAACCCGAGCAACCATATTTATTTTAATTTAAATGGGGAAGCTGGTTCTACGGTGTTACAACAGCAACTTTGGGTTAATAGTGATGCTTTTTTGCCGATAGATGAAGCGTCCCTTCCGATTGGGGAAATTCGGTCAGTTGAGGGTACTATTTTTGATTTGCGGGCTGGGCGTGAGATAGCTGAGGTTACTCAAAGTGATGACCAGCAAGTGAAATTAGTTGGTGCTGGACTTGATCATGCGTTTATTTTAAAACATGAAAATGGTCGTCCGGATGCGGTTTTGTTTGATCCTAAGTCAGGTCGCCGTTTGGAAATGGAAACTGCTTGTGACTCGGTTTTAGTCTATACAGCAAATAGTTTGGCTGGGACTTTTGAGATTGATGGGAAAGTTGTGCCGAAATATGCTGGTATAACGATGGAGACGCAAGGCTTGGTGGATGCGATTAATCATGACGGATTTGGTGATATCGTGTTACGACCAGAAAAAACTTTTACATCTAGGACAGCTTTTCGTTTTACGGTGGAGAGTTGATTATTTTAAATAAAGTAGTTTTCAACGAAGGAGTGTAGGAAATGAATTGGCAAGAAGAGTATCAAAAATGGGTTTCTAATGAGAACTTGGATAGCGCATTAAGAGCGCAACTAACGGATATGGAAGCGAATGAAAAAGAGCTGGAAGATAGCTTTTATCGTAATATGGAATTTGGAACGGCGGGGATGCGCGGCGTACTTGGTGCTGGGACGAACCGTATGAATATCTATACGATTCGTAAAGCATCGCTAGGTTTGGCGCAATTTGTGGCTGAAAATGGTGAAGAAGCTAAGAAACGCGGGATTGTTATTGCGTATGATCCTCGTCATATGTCACGCGAATTTGCGTTTGAATCTGCGGCAGTTTTAGGGCATCATGGTGTGAAAAGTTATGTGTTTGACGCGCTTCGACCAACGCCGGAACTTTCTTTTGCGGTACGTCATTTAAATGCGTTTGGCGGGATTGTTATCACTGCCAGCCATAATCCACCAGAATACAATGGCTACAAAATTTACGGTGAAGATGGCGGGCAAATGCCTCCAACTGGCGCGAGTGCGGTTATCGAATACATAAATGCAGTGGAAGATATTTTTTCTGTAGAAGTGGCGAACCAAGAGCTATTAATCGAAAATGGCTTACTTGAAGTAATTAGTGAAAAAGTAGACCGTCCATATTTGGAAAAATTAAAAGAAGTGATTGTAAATAAAGAACTTGTTCAAGAACGCGGACAAGAGTTGAAAATTGTTTTCACGCCGCTTCATGGTACTGGCGGAATTCTTGGTGTTCCTGCGCTTGAGAGTGTTGGCTTCACGAATATCGTTAAGGTAGATGAGCAATTTGTGAATGATCCTGATTTTGGGACGGTGAAATCGCCTAACCCGGAAAATCGCGAAGCCTTTTTACTAGCGATTGAATATGGTAAAAAGTTTGGCGGCGATATTTTAGTAGGAACCGACCCGGATGCTGACCGTTTAGGCGTAGCTGTTCGTAATGCTGACGGAGAATATGAAGTATTATCTGGAAACCAAATTGGCGCGATTATTTTACATTATTTATTGAAACAAAAGAAAACGCAAAATGAGTTGCCAGCCAATGCGGCGGTATTGAAATCGATTGTAACGAGTAATCTTGGAACAGAAATCGCGAAGCATTACGGTGCTGAAATGATTGAAGTATTAACTGGTTTCAAATTTATTGCGGAACAAATTAAGCATTTTGAAGAAACTGGCAAGCATACGTTTGAATTTGGTTATGAAGAAAGTAATGGCTATATGGTTAAGCCGTTTACACGTGATAAAGATGCGATTCAAGCCGTTCTTGCAGTTGCAGAAGTGGCGCTTGTTAGCAAAGTAGCAGGTAGAACTTTATTAGAAGATTTAGATCAAATTTATGATGAATTTGGTTATTATAATGAGGATCTCGTTTCACTTACGTTAAGTGGAAAAGATGGTTCTGAGCGCATCAAAGAAATTACAAGTAGCTTCCGCGAACAACTGCCGACAAGTATGGGCGGATTCGTAGTAGAACGTGCGGAAGATTATTTGAGAAGTGAAACGACTTGGATTGCAACAGGGAAAACCGAAGCGATTCATTTACCAACAGCAGATGTGATTAAATGTTATTTTGAAGATGGTTCATGGTTCTGCTTGCGTCCATCTGGCACCGAGCCGAAAATCAAATTCTACTTTAGCATTCGCGGTGAAAGTAAAGCCGAAAGTACAGCAAAATTAGAAAAAGTAAAAGCTGATTTGATGCAACATATCGAAGTTTAAAAAGAAAAATCCCGGAAACTCGCTTTAGAGACTTTTCCGGGATTTTCTAGTGAGAAGTGTGCTAAAATGGAAGGTAGATATTATTTGTGCGAAAGGATGAGGCAGATATGGCTTCTAAACAATTAAAATTAGTAATCATTACTGGGATGTCTGGGGCAGGAAAAACAGTTGCAATGCAGTCTTTAGAAGATCTCGGTTATTTTTGTGTAGATAATTTGCCGCCAAGTTTACTTCCGAAATTCTGGGAGTTAATGAAAGAAAGCGACAAAATGGAAAAAATCGCGCTCGTAATGGATCTTCGCGGACGAGAGTTTTTCGATTCGATTGAACCAGCGCTTGATGAATTAGATAATACCAATTTTATAACAACAAAAATCCTCTTTTTAGAGGCAGATGATAAGGTGCTTGTTTCGCGCTATAAAGAAACGCGTCGTCACCATCCACTGGAGCCAAATGGTTCAGTGCTTGATGGGATTAATGCGGAACGCGAACTGCTTAGTGATTTAAAAGGGCGCTCGCAGTTAGTTATTAATACGTCGAATATGGCGCCACGTGAGTTACGCGAACGAATTAATAATGAATTTCAAACCGAAGATAAAGATGTATTCAATGTGCAATTGATGTCGTTTGGTTTTAAATATGGTATTCCAATTGATGCAGATTTAGTATTTGATGTGCGCTTTTTACCGAACCCGCATTATATCGACAAAATGCGTCCATTGACAGGGCTTGATGAGGACGTTTATGAATACGTGATGAAATGGCCGGAAACGCAGACCTTTTTAGATAAATTAGTAGATTTATTAATGTTTACTCTTCCTTTTTACAAACGAGAAGGGAAGACGCAGTTAGTAATTGCAATTGGGTGCACAGGAGGACAGCATCGTTCTGTGGCTTTGACTGAGTTCGTTGGCAAGGCAATCCAACAAAAATATGAGACAACGATTTCACACCGAGATATGAAACGTAGAAAGGGTCGTTAATATGAAAAAGGAAACGAAACCTAAAGTAGTCGTAATCGGTGGCGGAACAGGTCTTCCAGTCATTTTAAAAGGCCTTAAAAAGAAAGATATCCATTTAACGGCGATTGTGACGGTAGCGGATGATGGTGGGAGTTCTGGTAAAATCCGTGAGCAAATGGATGTACTTCCGCCGGGGGATATTCGTAACGTAATGCTGGCTTTATCCAATGTTGATCCACGTGTTGTCGATTTATTCCAATATCGTTTTGCGGTAGATGGTGATTTATCGGGGCACGTTATTGGAAATTTGATTTTAACGGCTTTATCGCAACTAAATGATAGTTATGTGGATGCGATTAATGTTCTGGCTACGGTGCTTAAAATCCGCGGTAAAGTTATTCCGGCAACAGATCAACCGCTTATTTTAAATGCTGAAATGGAAGATGGTTCTATTGTTCGCGGGGAATCACTTATTCCGTTACAAGGGAAGCATATTAATCGTGTTTATATTGAGCCGGAAAATGTTAAGCCCTATCCGACAGCAGTAGAAGCAGTGAGAGAAGCTGACTTGATTGTTATCGGTCCGGGAAGTTTATATACGAGCATTTTACCCAATTTGTTACTTACGGAATTAGCTGATGAAATCACAGCAAGTAAGGCTCCGAAAGTGTATATTACCAATATTTTAACGCAAATTGGCGAGACGGACTTTTTCTCAGATGCCGATCATATTAAAGTTATCCATGAGCATGTCGGTAAATCGTTTATTGATAAAACGTTAATTAATACGACGACGGTGCCAAAAGAGCTCTTATTTCCAGAGGATGTTGCGCAAGTCGAGCATAACGCCAAAGGAATGGAAGAACTTGGCGTAGAAGCAATTTATCAAGATTTTCTTTCTACAGAGGATGGTCTTGTACGCCATGCTGCTGAAAAGGTGGCGGATGCGCTTTTAGCAATGTTACCTGACCAAAATAACGAAAAGGAGTGAGTAAGCCATGTCATTTGCATCGGAAACCAAGAAAGAATTAACCCATATGGACGTAAGTGATAGCGATGCAAAAGTGGAGCTCGCAGCTTTTATTCGAATGAATGGTGCCATCTCGTTTTCGAGTCAATTAGTGATAATGGATGTCCAAACGGAGAATGCGGCCATAGCTAGACGAATGTATCAATTACTGAAAGACTTATATGAAGTGCCAATTGAACTTCTTGTACGTCGCAAAATGAAGCTGAAAAAAAATAATGTTTATATAGTTCGATTGAAGTCTGGTACACGGGGGATTTTAGAAGATTTACGCATTCTTGAGCCACCGATGACGTTTACTAAATCGATTGATAGGGGATTTGTTAAGAAGAGAAGTGCCAAACGTGCTTATTTGCGCGGAGCCTTTTTGGCAAGTGGATCAGTTAATAATCCAGAAACTTCTTCGTATCATTTAGAAATTTTTTCTGTTTACGAGGAGCACAACGAGGCGATTTGCGCTTTGATGAACCAATTTGACCTCAATGCACGAACGCTTGAACGGAAAAATGGTTTTATTACCTATTTGAAAGAAGCGGAAAAAATTACGGAATTCTTGAGCATTATTGGAGCGACTAGCGCACTTCTTCATTTTGAGGATGTTCGGATTATGCGCGATATGCGGAATTCGGTGAATAGGTTAGTTAACTGTGAAACGGCGAATCTCAACAAAACAATTAACGCGGCTGTTAGGCAAATCGATAACATTAAGTATATCCAATCAACTGTCGGCCTGGAAGCTTTACCAGAACGATTGCGTGAAATTGCGGCGCTTCGGATTGCTAATGAAGATGTGACCTTAAAAGAGTTAGGCGAAATGCTAACAACTGGCCAAGTAAGTAAATCAGGCATTAATCATCGTCTCCGGAAACTAGATCAAATTGCAGAGCGCCTTAGAAGCGGAGAAACACCAGCGCAAGTAGGACTCAAAATCAGTAATAGTTAATTAAAAGAAAAGGATGCGAATTAGAATGTCAAAATTATTTTCAGAATATAAATTAAAAGATGTAACGCTAAAAAACAGAATTGTTATGTCACCAATGTGTATGTATTCAGTAGAAAATAAAGACGGGATCGCGACAGATTTTCATTTTGCACACTATGTTTCCCGAGCAGCTGGCGGTACAGGACTTGTTATTTTAGAAGCTACGGCTGTTCAAGAAGTAGGTCGTATTTCTGAATTTGATTTAGGATTATGGAATGACGAGCAAGTTCCAGCTTTAAAAAAATTAGTGGATGGTTTGCATTATCACGGAGCAAAAGCTGGAATTCAATTAGCGCATGCTGGCCGAAAAGCTGTTTTGCCCGGTGAAATTGTCGCTCCTTCTGCTATTGCTTTTGATGAAAAATCGGACAAACCAGTAGAACTGACGAAAGAAGCGATTAAAGAAGTGGTGGCTGATTTTAAACGTGCTGCATACCGTGCAAAAGAAGCTGGCTTTGATGTCATTGAAATTCACGCTGCGCATGGCTATCTAATCCATCAATTTTTATCACCAATTACGAACCGCCGCGAAGATAATTACGGTGGCCCTGCTGGTAATCGTTATAAAGTTCTAAGCGATATTATAAAAGCTGTGAAAGAAGTATGGGACGGTCCAATTATCGTTCGTGTATCTGCAACGGATTATGCGCATGGTGGCTTGCAATTAGAAGACCATATTCCTTTTGCTAAATGGATGAAAGCGGATGGTGTGGAACTGATTGATGTTAGTACAGGTGGTTTAGTTAATGTAGCACCACCAGTTTTCCCAGGGTATCAAGTTCCCTTTGCTGATGAAATTCGTCGCGGGGCTGGTATTGCGACCGGGGCGCTCGGACTTATTACACGAGGCGAGCAAGCGGAAGAAATTTTATGCAACGAACGAGCGGATTTAATTATTGTTGGTCGTGAATTATTACGAAATCCTTATTTTGCTAAAGATGCGGCCAAACAATTAGGCGAAACAATAGAAGCTCCGAAACAATATTCGCGGGCTTGGAAATAAAAAAAGCTTGAAATCCTTTTTGAGGGTTTCAAGCTTTTTTTGCCTTTTTTTAAACAAAAATCTACAAATGTTGTATATTTTTTAGCCTGTTTATGTTACCATAAATAATAGTTTTCAAGTTAGTTTAAACATACACAAACAAATTAACTGAAAATTGGAATTAAAAAAGGAGGAATCTTTATGACGAAAGTTAATTCTTTTTTCAGAAAAAAGAGTTTTCATAACCCAGCGACAGACAAACATCATTTAAACAAGACGTTAGGAGCATTTGATTTAACGATGCTTGGAGTCGGTGCGGTTGTTGGGGGAGGGATATTTATTCTTCCAGGGCAGGTAGCTTCTGTCATTGCAGGACCAGGAATTATTATTTCATTTATTATTGCGGGAATTGCTTGCTGTTTGGCGGCGCTTTGTTATTCGGAATTTGCTTCTAAATTACCAGTTGCTGGTAGTGCATATACGTATAGCTATCATGTTTTTGGCGAAGGGGTAGCGTGGATTTTAGGATGGTCGCTTATTTTGGAATATGGCTTGGCTGTAGCGGCAATTGCAAGCGGCTGGTCATCCTATATGAAAAGTTTACTAGCAGGATTTGACTTACATATTCCAAAAGCTATTTCATCAGCTTATGATCCAAGTGCGGGAACGTATTTTGATTTACTGGCATTTGCCGTTGTTATGGTAATTGGTATTTTACTTAGTTTTGGAATTCGTGAATCTACGCGAGTAAATAATATCATGGTTTTAGTGAAAATTGCGGTTGTTGTGTTATTTATTTTAGTAGGTGCATTTTATGTTAAGCCAGATAATTGGACGCCATTCTTGCCGTTTGGTGTGCAAGGAGTCATTACGGGTGCTTCGACGGTATTCTTTGCGTATATTGGCTTTGATGCTGTTTCAAGCGCGGCAGAAGAAGTGAAAAATCCGCAAAAAAATATGCCAATCGGGATTATCGCTTCACTGGCAGTTTGTACATTGCTTTATATTCTACTTTCAGCGGTTCTTACGGGCGTTGTACCATACACTGATTTAGTTGGAGTTAGCGCACCAGTTGCATTTGCACTTCAAGCGATTAATCAAAACTGGATTGCTGGATTACTTTCTGTTGGGGCGATTGTTGGGATGACAACGGTTGTTCTAGTAATGTCTTATGGTGGAACGCGATTGTTATTCGCAATGGGGCGTGACGGATTATTACCTAAATCATTTTCAAAAATCAGCAAAAATGATACACCTGTTAGAAATACGATGATTTTTGCCACTGTGATGGGGCTTATTGCTTCCATCGTACCAATGGCAGATTTAGCGCAGTTAATTAATATCGGTACATTGTTTGCCTTTGCGATGGTTTCTATTGGGATTTTCTTTTTACGAAGAAATCCAGA
Source organism: Listeria swaminathanii (assembly GCF_014229645.1). Lineage (GTDB taxonomy): Bacteria > Bacillota > Bacilli > Lactobacillales > Listeriaceae > Listeria > Listeria swaminathanii. The sequence continues at coordinate 138,271 of NZ_JAATOD010000004.1, forward strand.
CTTGAATCAAAAAGGATTTAAAACACCATTTTATCCTGTAGTACCAGCACTTTCCTTCTTGCTTTGTGTGTATTTGATGCTTAATTTATCGAAAACGACTTGGATTGCTTTTGCTATTTGGTTTGTACTTGGAATTATAGTATATCTTTTCTACGGAAGAAAACATTCAGCGCTTCGTATAAAATAAGGTAATAAAAAAAGAGGTTTTGCGAAATGCAAAACCTCTTTTTTATTGATTACCCTTTTAAGCCAGATTTGTTAACAATGATATCATCAATTAAGCCATAATCTTTTGCTTCTTGTGCAGTCATGAAGTTATCACGATCTGTATCACGAGCAATTACTTCATAAGGTTGGCCAGTTTTCTCAGCCATAATTGTATTCATACGTTCTTTGATTTTTAAAATGTGTCGAGCTGCAATTTCGATTTCTGTTGCTTGACCTTGAGCACCGCCAAGTGGTTGGTGAATCATGATTTCAGCGTTTGGAAGCGCAAAACGTTTACCGCTTGCTCCAGCTGTTAATAGGAATGATCCCATCGAGGCAGCCATACCCATACCAATTGTTTGTACGTCCGCTTTAACGAAATTCATTGTATCGTAAATGGCCATACCAGCTGAAATACTTCCGCCTGGAGAATTGATATATAAGAAAATATCTTTTTCAGGATCTTGCGCGTCTAGAAATAATAATTGAGAAACGATGGAGTTTGCCACGTTATCATCAATTGCTGAGCCTAACATAATAATTCTGTCTTTTAATAAACGGGAATAAATGTCATATGCACGTTCACCGCGGCTAGTTTGTTCGATTACTGTTGGAATTAAGTTCATATCAAGATTCCTCCTGTTAAATGTATATTTTAAATTAGCTTTGTTTATATCATACACGAATGGTCAAACTAGGTCAAACGATAAAGTCTCAGGCAAACTATTTCAATAAAATTTAACAAAAAGGTATAATTAACTATACTGAAAGGAAGGTGCATCATGAAGAAATTTTCAAAAATTGGAATGTTTTTTGCTGTGTTTACGTTAGCTATAGTTCTTTTCCAAACAACTGCTTCAGCTCATGGATACATATCAAAGCCAGCAAGTCGCGTTTATTTAGCAAACAAAGGGATCAACGTAGGGGTTGGAGCAGCGCAATTTGAACCACAAAGTGTAGAAGCTCCAAAAGGTTTCCCAGTAAGTGGACCTGCTGATGGAAAAATCGCAGGCGGAGGCAAATACTCACTTTTAGACGCCCAAACAGCAACTCGTTGGGCAAAAGTAGATATTGAGTCTGGCCCACTAACAGTTGAATGGACATTGACAGCGCCACATAGAACAAGTGGTTGGCAATATTTTATTACTAAAAAAGGTTGGGACCCGAATGCGCCACTGACTAGAGCATCATTAGAACCATTAGCAACGATTGCAGCTGATGGAAGTGCTCCAGGAACTCTAGCGACACAAGAAATTAATATTCCAAATGACCGTTCAGGATACTATGTAATCCTTGGCGTTTGGACAATCGCTGATACAGGTAATGCGTTTTACCAAGTTATTGACGCAAACATCATCAATTCTGATGTAGTGCCAGTTGCTGACGACGAAGCGCCAACAGCTCCAACTAATTTAGCTGGAACTACTACGCCGAAAAAAGTAAGTCTAACATGGACTGCTTCAACAGATAATATTGGAATTAAAGGTTATGAAATTTTACGTGACGGACAAGTAATCGGAGAAAGCCAAGTAGCTTCTTATGAAGATACAACTGTAAACTCAAGTACCGCCTACACTTATACCGTTCGCGCAAAAGATTTTGGTGGAAATAAATCAACATTAAGTAATAGCATTAAAGTAACCACAAAAGAAGCTCCAGCAGTGGATAACGAAGCGCCAACTGCACCAAAAAGCTTAATGTCGCACGCACAAACAGATACAACGATTGCTCTTTGTTGGCAAGCATCCACAGATAACGTGGAAGTGAAAAACTACGAACTATATCGTAATAATACAAAAATCGCAACATCAACAAAAACAATGTTTGAAGATACAAAGCTAGCAAGCAATACAAGCTATAAATATAAAGTTTATGCAGTAGACACATCAGGAAATCGTTCGTTAGTAAGTAACGAAATCACTGTTAAAACGAAACCACTAGATCCAATGAACACATGGAAAGCGGATCAAATTTACTACGCTGGCGACCAAATTTATTATAAAGGCGTTCCATATACAGCGAAGTGGTGGACAAAAGGTAACACACCAGACACAAGTGACGCTTGGAAAAATGAAAGCACAGAAATCCAAGCCTGGAATTCTCTAAAAGCCTACAACGGCGGAGACAAAGTCATTTATAACGGCAAAACGTACCAAGCAAAATGGTGGGTTAGAGGCGCAAAACCAGACAGCTCTTCCATTTGGACATTAGTAAATTAATATCCGAGCCAGCAAATCTACGGATGCGCTGGCTTTTTCAAATAAAATAAAACTTGTAAAACCCTAGGAATTTCGCTATAATTATTATTCGTACGGTAAGCATTTCTAACCTACATAAAGCCCTCGTGGTGCAACGGATAGCACGTAAGATTCCGGTTCTTAAAATGGGGGTTCGATTCCCTCCGAGGGCATAATGAAAAGCATTATAAACGTTGGTAATACAATGTTTATAGTGCTTTTTTGTTTTTCAAATTTTAAACAAAGTACAAAAAGATTTAAAAATCATTAATTTTCTTCTCTTGCGTTTATGTCGACGCCACGATGTAATTTTCCTTCCATTTCCGAAGCTACTAATTAAGCTGATTTTTTTGGAGATTAACTCTTGCTTTATAATTTTCTTGCTTCCTTATATGAAATGTTATATTTCCATCCAGTTTCAGTTTTTACAATATTGGTCAGGTAGAACACTTCTTTTACACGTATGTTCTTTTTTAAATTTTTGCGTGAAAAGTTAAGCTTGCATCAGAAAATAAATTGAAGACAATTTCAATATTTCCGCTTTCGTTAACTCCAGCGTTAAATTCTGCATTCATATTTTTCCCATTAGGTATTTTTCCGGTCGTGTTTTCAAGTGGATATCTCGTACCTAGTGTACTGTTAGCGTCATATACATCAATATCTGAAGTAACAAAATACTCAGAGCCAGAGTTGTTTTCAACTTTATAGCTAATTTTTACTACATTTTTTGGATTAGTATCATCAAACTGATTTCTATCACTAGTTTTTTCAACGTTAATTAAAGTGACTTTTACTCCACCAAGCTCTTGCGAATCGCCAACACTGTAATCTTTTAAAATCGGAGGAAGTATAGTTACGATTTGTATGTTATCGACCTTTCCAGGTTCTTTCGCAGTAACTGTATATTGAATTTCTTCTGAACCAGTGTAGTTGCTAGCAGTCGCAAACATTCCAGTTGAACTAACTTCCATTTCTTCCGAGTCAATATAAACAGATGCATCTTTATCTACTATGCCTATGATACTATAGTTGCCTTTATCATTTGGAGTGATTTCTGTTTCTGTTAATTTCATTTGAGCTTCTTCTTTTTCATCAAAATTACTTTTATCGTTAGTATCCGTGACTTGGATGTCATTTTTGTTATTTCCGCATCCAACTAATAAAATATTAAAAGCTAACATAAATCCCGTAATTAAAAGTATCCCTTTTTTCATATTACAAACTCCCTTTTTATGCACCTACATTGCGGCCGCAACGTGGTTACATAGTTATATTTTATTCAAAAGTAATGCGATGCCATCTAACTTTTCGCGTTTACTTAATCTACTATCAATAACTATGAAAATCTCCTTTTTTAAAATAAATAAACACAAAGTTAATTCATGTTCTAGAATCACAATATCATGTTGCATGACCAGTTCATCTAAAGTTTTCATATGTTTATTTCCCTTTCGTTCACATGTGTTTTTCTTTTTTCTTCCATGCTTTGAGGTATAATTTTTAGGTTACTTAAAAATCGTATTTTTTACTTTCCAATCTTCAAGTTTAATGAAAATCCAGAAGTTATAGAATCCAAAAGTAATACATGCAAAAAACCACCATTTAAACCAGTGTTTAAAAAGGTTTACAGCACGTCCTTGGAATTCTAAACGTTGTCCATCGATAACAGTGTGATTTATTTTCCAACCATAAACCTTACATAAAGCCCAAGGATAACAAATTCCTATTGTGAAAAGTGTCACTATGAAGCCCAGAACTTTCCAACCAATATATTCTCCTAAACCACCATCAAAGAAGTTTGTGTTACCTCTCCATGTCTCGATTCTTTTTATTTCCTCCATTTTATTACCTACTTTCCATATAATAAGCTAATTTTATTAACAACGGGATTGGGGATTTAAGAAACTAACTTTCTTGCTAGTATGTGTGATATAGTATTCAATTTCACAATTATACATTTTATCTGTTCTCTCATATCAAAATATCGCATATATGCTACCTTTTATTTGAAAATATTATAAGTATCTTAAATCTGCATTTATCTTTTTTACGCTACAGAAAACTTTCCCTACTTCAACCCACCATTTTCTGGTAAAATATTAATCATCAAGGGAGGCGCTTATTTTGGCTGCAAGTTTGAAAGAGCGATTGGAAAAAGAAGTAAGAACATACAGTGCGGATAATAATTTAACCGTTCAAACGATTGATTTTTTGTACGCAGGGCCTCATATGCGAGGAAGGCACTCGCTTATTCTCGCTTTTACGGAAGCTGGGATTTTTACGTTTGTATTTAAATTAAGTGATGCGGAAATGCACTTTTTGGATGGGAAGACGGTTCAGCAAATTGCGCTTGAGAAAAAGAAATTGGTGTATCGGCTACATATTCGTGCAGTGACCGAAGAAGGTGAGCTTGAGGAAGGAAAATACCTTGTTAGTAAGCGGGTTCTTGGTCGTAAGTGGCATAAGGAAACGTTGGAAAAGCTCATTAATAAAAACCTTCCATTACTAACTGCAAAAAAATAAGAAAGGTGGGGTGATGATGGAAAAGAAGCGAACTCGGGCAGAAGAACTAGGGATAACAAGAAGAAAAATACTGGATACAGCACGTGATTTATTTATGGAAAAAGGTTACCGGGCAGTTTCTACAAGAGAAATAGCTAAACTTGCCAAAATTACCCAACCGGCACTGTATCACCATTTTGAAGATAAGGAATCGCTTTATATTGAAGTGGTTCGTGAATTGACGCAAAATATTCAGGTGGAAATGCATCCGATTATGCAGACGGAAAAAGCGAAAGAGGAACAATTGCACGATATGTTAATCATGTTAATTGAGGAACATCCGACCAATATTTTATTAATGATCCATGATATTCTCAATGAAATGAAGCCAGAAAATCAGTTTTTATTATATAAATTATGGCAGCAAACTTATCTAGAGCCATTTCAAGCCTTTTTCGAACGATTAGAAAATGCCGGCGAACTGCGGACTGGTGTTAGCGCTGAAACGGCTGCGCGATACTGTTTGTCGACTATTAGCCCACTTTTTTCTGGGAAAGGTAGCTTTGCGCAAAAGCAAACGACTGCGGAACAAATCGATGAATTAATCAACTTAATGATGTTTGGTATATGCAAAAAAGAGGTATAATTTAGCGTGCTTCTTTTTTTGTAGTTTCACTTATCAAATGATAAACGAAAAAAACGAGCAAACTAAAGGGGGATTTCTAATGAAAGATGGATTTTTAAGTAAAATAGCCGGTGGAGTTGGCGGCAAGAAAGGTAGATTTATAACATTAGGTCTGTGGATTATCGCTATTATTATTTTACAGTTATTCTTTCCAAAAGCGGCTGATTACAAAGATGATGCGGCGAAAGATTTACCTAACTCAGAACCTTCTGTCGTTGCGCAAAAATTAATTGATGACAAATTTGCGGGAACGGATGGGGTACCAGCGCTTATCACTTGGTATCGCTCGACTGGCTTGACGACAGCAGACTTAATGAATATTCAAAAGTACAGCAAAGAACTAACCGAAAATCCAGTAGATTATCAAAAAATGGCGGTTCCATACGATAAAATGCCTCCAGTTGCACTAAAACAGCAAGTTTCGAAAGACGGAACTACTTTTATTCAAACGATTATTATGAAAGATAGCGCTACATCGGATCAACTAGCGGAAAGTTTCAAACAACTTGAATCAGCTGCTAAAACAACGATTGGCGAAGATCCATTTACGAAAAAAGTATCAGCGGATGACACGCTCGTTGCTCGGACAACAGGGCCGGCTGGTATTAGCGTGGATGCGAGTGGACTATTTAAAGACGCCGATGTTTCGCTATTAATTGGGACTGTTTTACTTGTCCTGGTCTTTTTATTAGTGATTTATCGTTCGCCAATTTTAGCGTTAATTCCTTTAATTGCCGTTGGTTTTGCGTATTTGGTCATTACGCCGATTCTTGGTTTGCTTGCGAAAGAAGGTATTATCACTTACGGATCACAGGGACTCTCGATAATGACCGTACTGCTATTTGGTGCCGGAACTGATTATTGTTTATTCTTGATATCCAGATTCCGCAGCCATTTGCACACCGAGAAAAACAGGTTCCAAGCATTTAAAGAAGCGTTCAGCGGGACAGCAGGTGCGATTGCGCTTAGTGGCTTGACTGTAATGGCGGCACTTTTGTTACTATTAGCCGCAGAATACGGTTCATTCCATAATTTCGCCGTACCATTTAGCCTAGCAATTTTCATTATGATGATTTCTTCGCTTACACTTGTACCAGCACTTCTAGGTATATTTGGACGCGTTTCATTCTGGCCATTTGTCCCAAGAACAGTAGAAATGGAAGAAAATCGCGCGAAGAAAAAAGGCAAAACACCAAAACACCACAAAGAAAACCGTTTTTGGCATAAAATTGGTGAAATGTCCGCGAAACATCCAATTCGCATTTTGATTATCACCTTAATTATTCTAATTGGCTGTGGGATTTTTACGACCCAAGTTAAATACACATATGATACACTTTCGACGTTCCCAGAAGATATGCCATCTAGGGAAGGTTTTACACTCATTAGCGACCATTTCGGTGCCGGTATGCTTGCGCCAATGGAAGTAGTTGTGAACTCCAAAGAATCGATGAAGAGTTCGCTTGAAAATGTGGACGGGGTTGCATCAGTTACTGGACCTGAACGAAGCAAGGGCTATCAAAAATATACGCTCATTTTAAAAGATAATCCTTATAGTAATGAAGCGATGGATGTCGTACCAAAAGTTCGCGCCGCTGCCGACAAAGGAAATGACGTATACATCGCCGGACAAACAGCAACGCAATATGATGATCGCGCGGTGACCGAGCATGATGAAAAAGTGATTATTCCGCTTGTTATTGCTTTGATTGCGATTTTACTTCTATGCTATTTACGTTCAATTACAGCAATGCTTTACCTCGTGGCAACGGTTCTGTTATCGTTCGTTGGAGCGCTCGGACTTGGTTGGGTCATTATCCATTACGCAATGGGTGTAGAGGCAATTTCTGGCTTAATTCCGCTCTATGCTTTTGTCTTTATCGTCGCACTCGGAGAAGATTACAATATCTTTATGATTTCTAGCATCTGGAAAAACAGCAAGAAAATGCCACTTCGAAAAGCAATTACAGAAGGTGTAGGCCAAACTGGTGGGGTTATCACTTCCGCAGGCTTAATTTTAGCAGGAACTTTTGGCGTTTTAACTACACTGCCAATTCAACTTCTCGTACAATTTGGCTTAATTACGGCAATCGGAGTGTTACTTGATACATTTATCGTTCGCCCTTTCCTAGTTCCGTCAATTACCGTTCTCCTTGGAAAATGGGCATTTTGGCCAGGTAAACAGCATAAAATGACAAAATGAAAATGTTCATGAAAAACTCCTTGTCTATTCCTCTGAAAAGTATATAATAGATGTATCTAAAAGGAGGAACGACAGAAAATGAGAGTAATTGATACCCATTGTGATGCGCTTTACAAGTTGCAGGCTGGAAAAGGAAAATATACTTTCCAAGATGCGGAAGAACTTGATGTGAACTTTGAACGGCTTATAGAAGCTAAAATGTTACTGCAAGGATTTGCCATTTTTCTTGATGAAGATATCCCTGTTGAACATAAATGGAAAAAAGCGGTTGAGCAAGTTAATATTTTTAAACAACACGTACTGCATAAAGGTGGAATTATCCATCATGTGAAAAAATGGTGTGATTTAGAAAATCTACCTGAAGACAAAATTGGCGCGATGCTAACACTAGAAGGCGTTGAACCAATTGGACGTGATTTAGATAAATTAACGCAATTACTTGATGGTGGCGTATTATCTGTCGGACTAACGTGGAACAATGCCAATTTGGCAGCAGATGGTATTATGGAAGAACGTGGCGCAGGACTAACGCGTTTTGGAAAAGACATTATCCATCTTTTAAATGAAAGAAAAGTATTTACGGATGTTTCTCATTTGAGCGTAAAAGCTTTTTGGGAAACGTTGGAGCAAGCCGAATTTGTTATTGCTAGTCATTCGAGCGCAAAAGCGATTTGTTCTCATCCAAGAAATTTGGATGACGACCAGATTAAAGCGATGATTGAGCACGATGCGATGATTCACGTTATCTTCCATCCGCTGTTCACAACGAACAATGGAGTGGCTGATACAGAAGATGTCATTCGCCATATTGATCATATTTGTGAGCTTGGCGGTTTGAAAAACATTGGTTTTGGCTCAGACTTTGATGGCATTCCGGATCACGTCAAAGGGCTTGAAAATGTTGGGAAATACCAAAGCTTCCTCCAAACATTAGAAAAACACTATACAAAAGAAGAAGTTGAAGGATTTGCATCGCGCAATTTCCTAAACCATTTACCAAAATAACAGAAAGTCCAAGTGCTGAAAGAAGTACTTGGACTTTTTTTGAAATAGAACTAAGAGAAAATCTGCTGTAATTTGAAAAATGGCATGTTATAATGAAGACAAGAAATGGAATTTTGTTTGGTATGTGTATATCAGACGGATTTTTAATGGAGGTTTTAATGTGCGTTTAGAATCTAATTTCGTCCAAAAGCAACAACAAAAGCAATCACAGAAATTAAATATGACGCAACAATTGTCCCAGTCTATTGCAATGCTTCAATTTGCGACAGCTGATTTAGTGGCATTTTTGGAAGATAAAGCACTCGAGAACCCATTAATTGAAGTAATTCCAGGCTCGGATTTTGCAACAGATTTTTCCTATAGTAGCCGTAAAAGCTCGGGAAGTTCTGATGATACAGATTGGCTAGAACAAATCGCCGATAATAAGCTGACATTAGCCGATGCGCTAAAAGAGCAGTTACATTTAATGGACGTGACACAAACACAAAAAATTATCGTTTTATATTTAATAGAAAGTTTAAATGACAATGGTTATTTACAAATCGATTTAAAAGATGTCAGCGCGGCGCTTTTAATGGACGATTCCAGTGTTTTAGAAGGGCTGGAAATACTGCAAAGCATGGAGCCGGCTGGGGTTGGTGCCAGAGATGCGCGCGAATGTATTTTACTGCAAATCGAACGCTCACCGGATGCTCCTTACATCGCTTATGACGTCATCCAAAAATTCTTCACGGAATTCGCCGAGAAAAAATGGAAGATAATTGCTGCAGAAATGGATGTTAGTTTGCAAGATATCCAAGAAGTTTCCGATTATATTCAAACGCTAAACCCTAAACCAGGCTCTGAGTTTGAGTCTGAACGCGTTCAATATGTGGTTCCAGACTTGATTTTACTTCAACATGAAAATGAATTTGCTGTTTCACTAGCGAAGCAATTTTTGCCGCAAGTCCGTTTCCAAGAAGCTTACTACGAAACGATGCGAGCAACGGAAGAAAAAGACGTCGCCCAATTTTTACGTGAAAAAGCTGGTGAATTTGATTGGATTAAAAAAGGCATCGAACAACGCGAAAATACGTTGCAAAGAGTTGGCGAGGCAATCGTTAGCCACCAAAAAGCCTATTTCCTAGATAATTCAGCGCATTTACAACCGTTAACTTTGAAAGAAGTAGCAGAAGAACTTGGTGTGCATGAGTCCACGGTGAGTCGGGCAGTAAATGGAAAATATATGGAAACGACAACAGGTGTATACGAACTAAAACGCTTTTTTGCATCGGGGTTACAGAAGAAATCTTCCGAGAACGAAAATGCAGGCGATATATCGAGCACAACTATCAAAAAGCTAGTGCAAGAATTTGTAGCAGCTGAAGATAAATTAAAACCACTTTCCGATCAAAAAATAGTAGATATGCTCGCAGAAAAAGAAATTCAAGTTTCAAGAAGAGCTATCGCGAAATATCGTTTAGAGTTAAATATCCCTTCTTCTTCCAAAAGAAAAAGATTTTAGAAGACGTTTTTTTGCCTCACGCCTAGGATGTGGGACAAAAAACGTCTTTTTAAAATAAAAAATTTACTAAGAGCATGTTTCATTTTCAAGAGGGGTGGAAAACAACTAATATAGCCTATTTCGAAGTTTGTAGTTTAAAAATTAATTGTAAATTTCAGGTGAATATTTCATAAATGTCCCACTTAACACTTGAAGATTTGTGCCAAGACTGTTAGAATAGGGAACGTAGGGTAGTTAAAGAACATTAAAAAAAGTTTCACCAGCGTAAGCAGAAAGAGAAGGGGTAAAAATCACATTGAGAGACACTTTGTTAACAAGCTGAAGTAGCTAGTTTAATAGTCTTGAAAGTTATGAAAACCTCTATCTCTACTTTTTTTAGTTCTAACGGGACGCCAGATGACTAAGTGGGTCATTAAGTGTCCAAAGATGAGGAGCAATTAAAAATGTCAGACTTAATTAACATTCAGAAAAAGTTATTGCCCGACGTTTTAATGATTATGCAAAAACGCTACCAAATCCTACGCTCGATTTATTTTTCTGAGCCAGTTGGGAGACGAACACTTGCCGGAATGCTAGGCATGAGTGAACGAGTCCTGCGCGGTGAAGTAGAATTTTTGAAAGCACAAGGTTTAGTAGAAATTGCTTCTTCCGGAATGACCGTTACAAAAGAAGGCTTGGTCGTTTTTCGTGATTTAGAAAGTGTCATGAACCAACTTTCGGGGTTACATTCAATGGAAGAACAATTAGCGAAGAAATTGCAAATCAAAAAATGCTTGGTAGTGCAAGGTGATAGCGATGATACACCATGGGTCCGCGAAGAAATGGGTCGTGTGGCTGTTGAACAATTAGACATGGCGCTCACCGAAAAAAGAAACATCGTCGCAGTTATGGGCGGCTCTACAATGGCAACTGTTGCCGAAATGATGACAACTGATTTCGCAAAAGGCAGAGAACTACTTTTCGTTCCCGGTCGTGGAGGTATTGGTGAAGACCTTGACAATCAAGCGAATACAATTTGTGACAAGATGGCAACAAAGACAAACACGAAACACCGCGTTCTCTATGTTCCAGAGCAATTAGGCGAAGAAGCCTATCGCTCGTTACTGAAAGAACCGGCAATTCAAGAAGGCTTACGATTAGTACAATCCGCAAATGCTATTATTTTAGGCATAGGTGACGCGCTCGCAATGGCGAAACGCAGACATACCGGCGAAGATGTACTTGAAAAAATCATCCATCGTAAAGCTGTTGGTGAAGCATTTGGTTATTATTTTGATGAACAAGGCGAGGTTGTACATAAGGTTCCTACATTCGGTCTTCAATTCGAAGACTTAGCACAAATCCCGCACATTATCGCTGTTGCAGGTGGTACATCGAAAGCCAAAGCAATCAAATCGTATATGAAAAGCGCTCCAAAAAATACGATTTTAATCACGGATGAAGGAGCAGCAAAATCGCTTTTAAAAGGGAGTAATACCCTTTTGAAATAAAAAAAACACTATTTTCAAGGAGGAAATTGACTTATGACAGTTAAAGTTGGTATTAATGGTTTTGGACGTATCGGACGTCTAGCATTCCGTCGTATTCAAAATGTGGAAGGAATTGAAGTTGTTGCAATCAATGACTTAACAGACGCTAAAATGTTAGCTCACCTGTTAAAATATGATACAACTCAAGGCCGTTTTGACGGTGAAGTAGAAGTACATGATGGTTTCTTCAAAGTAAACGGTAAAGAAGTTAAAGTTTTAGCTAACCGTAACCCAGAAGAACTTCCATGGGGTGACCTAGGAGTAGACATCGTTCTAGAATGTACTGGTTTCTTCACAGCGCAAGACAAAGCTGAATTACACATTAAAGCTGGCGCTAAAAAAGTTGTTATCTCCGCTCCAGCAACTGGCGACATGAAAACAATCGTTTACAATGTAAACCATGAAACATTAGACGGAACTGAAACAGTTATCTCTGGCGCAAGCTGTACTACTAACTGTTTAGCTCCTATGGCTAAAGTTTTAGAAGACAAATTTGGTGTTGTTGAAGGTCTAATGACTACAATTCACGCTTACACTGGTGACCAAAATACATTAGATGCTCCACATCCAAAAGGTGACTTCCGTCGTGCACGTGCTGCTGCCGAAAATATTATCCCTAATACAACTGGTGCTGCTAAAGCTATCGGTGAAGTATTACCATCACTTAAAGGTAAATTAGACGGAGCTGCTCAACGTGTTCCAGTTCCAACTGGTTCCCTTACTGAATTAGTAACAGTTCTTAACAAAAAAGTTACTGTTGACGAAGTAAATGCAGCTATGGAAGCAGCTTCTGATTCAGAAACATTCGGTTACACTAGTGATCAAGTAGTTTCTTCTGATATCAAAGGTATGACTTTCGGTTCATTATTTGACGAAACTCAAACAAAAGTTCTTACAGTTGGCGATCAACAATTAGTTAAAACTGTAGCTTGGTACGATAACGAAATGAGCTACACTGCTCAATTAGTACGTACTTTAGAATACTTTGCAAAAATCGCTAAATAATTAGCAGATTAATTTTACTGAAGTGCTTGTCACATCAGCAATAACAAGAATAAGCGGAGACACTATTGTTTCCGCTTATTTTCTGAAATAACGGGGGCGACCCCAATCCTTTAAAATTAATGGAGGAACTCTAAATGGCTAAAAAAGTTGTAACTGATTTAGATTTAAAAGACAAAAAAGTTTTAGTTCGTGTTGACTTTAACGTGCCAATGAAAGACGGTAAAATCACTAACGACAACCGTATTGTAGCTGCACTTCCAACAATTGAGTACATCTTAGAACAAAACGGTAAAGCAATTTTATTTTCTCACCTTGGAAAAGTAAAAACAGAAGAAGATAAAGAAGGAAAATCTCTTCGTCCAGTAGCCGCTCGTTTAAGCGAATTACTTGGAAAAGAAGTGAAATTCGTTCCTACTACTCGTGGTCCAGAACTTGAAGCAGCAATTGCTGATTTAAAAGACGGCGAAGTACTTCTTTTTGAAAATACACGTTTTGAAGATATTGATGGTAAAAAAGAAAGCAAAAATGATCCAGAACTTGGAAAATACTGGGCTAGCCTTGGCGACGTTTTCGTAAATGACGCTTTCGGTACTGCTCACCGTGCGCACGCGTCTAACGTTGGAATCGCTTCTAACCTAGAATCAGCGGCCGGATTTTTGATGGAAAAAGAAATTAAATTCATCGGCGGTGTAGTTGATAATCCAGCACGTCCACTAGTAGCAATCCTAGGTGGCGCGAAAGTTTCTGACAAAATCGGTGTTATCGAAAACTTACTTACAAAAGCAGACAAAGTACTTGTTGGCGGCGGAATGACTTTCACTTTCATGGCAGCTCAAGGTCAAGAAATTGGTAAATCTCTTTTAGAAGCAGATAAAGTTGAACTTGCTAAAGGCTTACTTGAAAAAGCTGGCGATAAATTAGTATTACCAGTTGACGCAGTTGTATCTAAAGAATTCAGTAACGACGTTCCTTTCCACACAGTAGACGCAGATAAAATGCCTGCTGACGAAATGGGACTAGATATTGGTCAAGCTACAATTGACTTATTCACAAAAGAACTTCAAGGCGCTAAAACAGTTGTATGGAATGGTCCAATGGGCGTATTCGAACTTAGCAACTTTGCTAAAGGTACAATTGGCGTTTGTGAAGCTATTGCAAACTTAACTGATGCAACAACTATCATCGGTGGTGGCGATTCTGCAGCAGCAGCTATGGACTTAGGTTTTGCTGACAAATTCACACATATTTCTACTGGTGGCGGTGCATCTTTAGAGTATCTTGAAGGTAAAGAGCTTCCTGGTGTTGCTTCTATTAGCGACAAATAAGCTGAACCAAAAATAATTTTTAATATCGAGAGGATGTTTATCCAAATGCGTAAACCAATTATTGCTGGTAACTGGAAAATGAACAAAACTGCTGCAAAAGCAGGACAATTTGCAGAAGACGTAAAAAATAACGTGCCATCAAGCGATGCTGTTGAATCAGTAGTTGCTGCACCGGCTCTATTTTTACAAGAATTAGTTCGTCTTACTGAAGGAACTGATCTTCGTGTATCTGCACAAAACTGTTATTTTGAAGACGAAGGTGCTTTCACTGGCGAAATTAGCCCGTTTGCACTTGCTGACTTAGGTGTTTCTTATGTTATCATCGGACACTCTGAACGTCGTGAGTATTTCCACGAAACAGACGAAGATATTAACAAAAAAGCACATGCAATCTTCAAACACGGCATGACACCAATCATTTGCTGTGGTGAAACATTAGATCAACGTGAAGCTGGTCAAACAGATACTTGGGTACGTGGTCAAATCCGTGCGGCACTTGCTGGATTAACGGAAGAACAAGTAATCAAATCTGTTATTGCTTATGAACCAATTTGGGCAATCGGTACTGGGAAATCTTCCACAAGCGCTGATGCAAACGAAACTTGTGCAGTTATTCGTGCAGAAGTTGCTGATGCTGTATCTCAAAAAGCAGCGGACGCAGTTCGTATTCAATACGGCGGTAGCGTAAAACCTGAAAACATTGCTGATTATCTTGCAGAGTCCGACATTGACGGCGCTCTTGTAGGTGGAGCAAGCTTAGAACCAGCATCGTTCTTAGCATTATTGGAGGCAGTAAAATAAAATGAGTAAATCACCTGTAGCAATTATTATCCTCGATGGTTTTGGTAAACGTGCAGAAACAGTAGGTAATGCTGTAGCTCAAGCAAACAAACCAAATTTTGACCGTTATTGGGCTAATTTTCCTCACGGGGAACTTAAAGCTGCTGGTCTTGATGTTGGCCTTCCAGAAGGTCAAATGGGTAACTCTGAAGTTGGCCATACAAACATCGGGGCTGGACGTATTGTCTACCAAAGCTTAACTCGTATTGATAAAGCTATTGAAGAAGGCGAATTCCAAAAGAATAAAGCCCTAAACAATGCTTTCACTCATACAAAAGAAAACAACTCGGACCTACATCTTTTCGGTTTACTATCAGACGGCGGCGTGCATAGTCACATTAATCACCTCGTTGCACTTTTAGAAACAGCAAAAGATCAAGGCGTGAAAAACGTTTATATCCATGCATTCCTTGATGGACGCGACGTGGCTCCACAATCTTCCTTAGAATATTTAGAAACACTGCAAAAAGCTATTAGTGATTTAAACTATGGCGCAATTGCTACTGTTTCTGGACGTTTCTACGCGATGGATCGTGACAAACGCTGGGAACGTGTTGAAAAAGCATACAAAGCAATCGTAAGCGCTGAAGGTGAAAAATTTGAAGATCCAATCGAACTTGTCAAAGCTTCTTATGCTAATGACAAAAATGATGAATTCGTTGTTCCTGCTATCATTACTAAAGATGGCAAACCTGTTGCAACAGTTAAAGACAACGATGCAGTTATTTTCTTCAATTTCCGTCCTGACCGTGCAATTCAACTTTCTAATGCATTCACTGATAAAGAATGGGATCATTTCGACCGTGGGGCAGATCACCCTAAAAACATCAAATTCGTTACAATGACTCTTTACAACCCAAGCGTTGATGCCGAAGTTGCTTTCGAGCCAATTGAAATGAAAAATGTTATCGGCGAAGTACTTTCTAATGAAGGCCTTGCGCAACTGCGTATTGCTGAAACAGAAAAATATCCACACGTAACATTCTTTATGAATGGTGGCCGAAATGAGGAATTCCCTGGTGAAAGCCGGATTCTAATCAATTCGCCAAAAGTAGAAACATACGATTTGCAACCTGAAATGAGCGCATATGAAGTAACAGACGCGCTTGTGGAAGACATTAAAAACGACAAACACGATGCAATTATCTTAAACTTCGCAAATCCAGACATGGTTGGACACTCAGGTATGCTTGAGCCAACTATTAAGGCAATCGAAGCAGTAGATGAAAACCTTGGTCGTGTAGTAGACCTTATTTTAGAAAAAGGTGGCTCAGCTATTATCTTTGCTGACCATGGTAACTCTGAAACAATGTCTACTCCAGAAGGAAAACCACACACTGCGCACACTACCGTTCCAGTTCCAGTAATTGTAACGAAAAAAGGTGTTACGCTGCGTGAAGGTGGTCGTCTGGCTGACGTTGCGCCAACAATGCTTGATTTACTTGGCGTTAAAAAACCTGCCGAAATGACAGGCGAAAGTTTAATTCAAAAATAATTTTAGTTATTACTTTAGTTTTTTTGCAAACAGAGCTACAATAAATACGAATTTAAAAACGGATGGGTCTTTGAATTTGAAGTGAATATCATATTCATTTCGTTCAATTAATCCCAACAAAGGAGAGAAATATAAATGTCTATTATTACTGAAGTTTATGCTCGCGAAGTCTTAGATTCCCGCGGTAACCCAACTGTTGAGGTTGAAGTTTATACTGAAGCTGGTGCGTTCGGTCGCGCTTTAGTTCCAAGTGGTGCTTCAACTGGTGAATACGAAGCTGTAGAATTACGCGACGGCGACAAAGCTCGTTACCTTGGAAAAGGTGTTTTAAAAGCTGTTGAAAACGTAAACGACATTATTGCTGACAAAATTATCGGTTTTGACGTAACTGACCAAATCGGAATTGACAAAGCAATGATCGAACTTGATGGTACACCTAACAAAGGTAAATTAGGTGCTAACGCTATTCTTGGTGTTTCTTTAGCTGCTGCTCGTGCTGCTGCTGACGAACTAGGCGTACATTTATATGAATATCTTGGCGGAGTGAACGGTAAAGTTCTTCCAGTTCCAATGATGAACATCCTTAACGGCGGAGAACACGCTGATAACAATGTTGACGTTCAAGAATTTATGGTAATGCCTGTTGGAGCTCCAAACTTTAAAGAAGCTTTACGTATGGGTGCTGAAATCCTACATGCACTTAAAGCTGTTCTTAAAGGTAAAGGCTTAAACACTGGTGTTGGTGATGAAGGTGGATTCGCTCCAAACCTTAAATCCAATGAAGAAGCTCTTGAAACAATCATGCAAGCAATTAAAGATGCTGGTTACAAACCTGGCGAAGAAGTTAAACTTGCGATGGATGCTGCATCAAGTGAGTTCTATAACCGCGAAACTGGTAAATATGAACTTAAAGGTGAAGGCGTAACTCGTACTTCTGAAGAAATGGTAACTTGGTATGAAGAAATGATTACTAAATACCCAATCATCTCTATTGAAGATGGCCTAGACGAAAATGACTGGGACGGATTCAAACTACTTACAGAACGTATTGGTGACCGCGTTCAATTAGTAGGTGACGATCTATTTGTAACTAACACAACTAAACTTAAAGAAGGTATCGACAAAGGTATCGCTAACTCCATCCTAATCAAAGTAAACCAAATCGGTACTTTGACTGAAACATTGGATGCAATTGAAATGGCTAAACGCGCTGGCTACACTGCAGTTATCTCTCACCGTTCTGGTGAAACAGAAGATTCCACAATCGCTGACATTGCAGTAGCTACAAACGCTGGTCAAATCAAAACTGGTGCGCCTACTCGTACTGACCGTGTTGCAAAATACAACCAATTACTTCGCATCGAAGACAACTTGGCTGATCTTGCTGAATACCATGGTAACGACACTTTCTACAACTTAAAAAAATAAGTTGATTGAATAAAACGCTAAACTCCGCGAAAAGTAACATTTTCGCGGAGTTTTTTCTGTTTTAAAAATAACAAGTGGGGTAATGATTTGGAAGAGGAGGTAATGCTGATGAAAGTGAAAAATAGTCAGGCCTCAAAAGTGCTCGAAACTCCAAAAATCAAAGACGCTGTGGTGCATGAAAAAAACCACCCCTTAGCGGAAAAGCATTCTGTACAAAAGAAAATTATTAATGCAGATATGCCGCAACAACAATTCCACCGGAGACTCATGAAATAAACCGTGCGCCTGATTCTAGCTTTCAAAGAATCAGGCGTATTTTCATTTAAATGGAAGCTTTTTTAGAGGAAATTAAGTATAATCAGGTGTAAAATAAAGGTAGAAAATGTTTTCAGCAAGGAGTGATGCGTGATGATTGCAGAAATCAATGGAATTAACTTGTTTTATCAAATAATCGGTAAGGGCGAACCAATCTTGCTTATTCACGGAAATGGTCAAAATCATCGTTCTTTAAAGCGTATGATTGATGACCTCTCTACTAATCATCAGGTAATCGCCGTAGATAGCCGCGCACACGGAAAAAGTGAAGCTGGAAATAGACCGCTTGATTTTGAAGTAATGGCGCTAGATATGCTTTCATTACTTGATTATTTGAAAATTGATAAATATAAAGTTATCGGATATAGCGACGGCGGTATTGTTGCTCTCGTAATGGGTAAAATGCAGCCAAACCGTCAAATCGCATCCGTTGTTATTGGGACGAATTATCATGTAAATCAAATTCGATTTTTACCAGACTTGTTTTGCCGAGTTGCTTACGGGGCTGCATTTCTTTTAGCGCCATTTAGTCGCTTTTTTGAGCGGATGAAACGGCAGCTTGCTTTAACGATTTATCATCCGCATATGTCAGAAGCGGATTTACAAAAAATAAGTGCGCCACTTTTAGCAGTCGTGGGGGAATATGATTTAATATCTTCCAAAGATACTAGGAAAATGGTGCATTCTGTTCAACACGGTGAAATGGTCATTGTAAGGAATGGACTTCATTATTTACCACGGCAAAAGCCAAAACAATTGTTACAATTAATTCATAGTTTCTTTTCTAATTTAAGCGCAGAAATTCACAAATAAAATCCCCTAAAAACCCTTTGGTATCAACGTGTTTGAGGTTCGCGAAAAAAGTGTTTGACAAGTTCCTCGGATAGCGTTAATATTGGTCTATTGGTCAGAACTCAAAAGGTAGCTTATTTAGTTCAGATGGGCTACAATAGAGTGGATTATAAAAGTGATGATATTAGGAGGATTGCGTAAAAATGAGTGCGGATCGTAGCTTTACGTTAAAAGCGGGAAATCGTGCTGTTTTGCTCTTGCATGGCTTTGCAGGGACTACAGAAGACGTAAGAGAACTTGGAGAAATTCTAGCAGAAAATGGATACACAGTACATGCACCAAACTTCAGAGGCCACGGGGATGAACCCGCTATTTTCTTGAAAACAACACCGGAAATGTGGTACGAAGATGCGGTGGCTGGATATCGTCAACTTGAAAAAGACGGGTATGATGAAATTGCAATTGTCGGTGTGGCAATGGGCGGAGTTTTTGCGCTTAAAATGGCAGAATCGTTTTCACCAAAAGCGATTGTTCCACTATGCGCCAACGTAAACCGCAAAATGCGCTATATCCCGATCGAAAACTATTTAACTAAACAATTAAAGAAACAAGGTATAGTAGAACAAGAAGCAGATCAAATGTTAAAAAACTATCTTCCTGAAATTGATGTAATGACGGAAGCTCGTGCTACTTTCTACAAAAACGTAGCGCGCGACATTGAAAAAATCCATGTACCAACCATGATTGGTCAAGGCTGCCAAGATGAAGAAATCGATGCAGACAATGCCAATTACATCTTTAAACACATTCATACAAATGACAAACAATTATGTTTCTATGCAGGATCAGGACATGATATCGTGAACGACTGTGAGAAAGACATTTTAGAAGAAGACTTAATTTACTTCTTAGACGATTTAGTTTGGCTTGAGGAAAAAGTCGTTTAATCCATTCATTCTATGGAAACAAACCTTTACGTATAATCACAAATATGGTAAAATTAACCTTAGTCAAATTGGGCGGTTTTAGGAGGAAAGAACAATGAGTACAGTTTTAACGGTCTTACTCATCATCGTATCAGTACTGTTAATTACAGTTATCATACTTCAACCAGGTAAAAGTGCTGGCTTATCCGGCGCCATCTCTGGTGGAGCTGAGCAATTATTCGGTAAGCAAAAAGCAAGAGGACTAGAACTTATTCTACATCGCACTACCATCGTTCTATCCGTTGTTTTCTTCGCAATACTAATTGCACTGGCATATTTTGTACAGTAACGAGATGTTAACCACCTGAATGAAAATTTAGGTGGTTTTTTGTTGGAGTTCTAAAGAAGCGTAGTCCGCTTCCCTAGAACTCCAATACAAGGCGTAACAAAGTGGAGCGTTGTTTCCATTGAAAAAAGTGGACGAACAACCCAAAAAGGGGAGAGCAAAGTATTCATATTAACCCAACCCCTAGAACTTCAACAAATATAACACCCACCAAAGACCAACCAAACCTCCAAAAAGAACCAAGGAGCGATATTCACTATGAAAATAACACCACCACAACCATTCTTATTCGAAAAAAGTAAACGAGCAGTCCTTCTTCTACACGGTTTCACAGGCAGCTCAGCAGACGTAAGGATTTTAGGTAGGTTTTTACAAGAAAACAATTACACTTGCTATGCGCCCCAATACAGAGGCCACGGTGTATCCCCAGACCTACTACTAAAAACAGGACCAAACGACTGGTGGGAAGACGTTCTTGAAGCTTATGATCATCTAAAATCACTCGGTTACACTGAAATCGCTGTGGCGGGACTTTCGCTAGGTGGACTTTTTTCACTGAAATTAGGTTTTTCTAGGCCGTTAAAGGGAATTATAGCCATGAGTACTCCAACAAGAATGGACAGCTCATCGCCAATAATCCAAGGCTTTTTAGATTATGTGCGTAATTATAAAAAATTAGAAGGTAAAACACCTGAACAAATCGATGCAGAAATGATCGCCTACAAAGATGCGCCAATGAACACCATCGCTAAGCTAAAAGATGAAATTAATGGCGTTGTGGCTGAAATAGATATGATTTATGCGCCAATAATGGTCGTTCAAGGTGAAAAAGATGATATGGTTGATGTCAGCGGAGCACAGCTGATTTATGATACAGTAGAGTCAACGAAAAAAGAGTTACACTGGTTTAAAGAATCAGGGCATGTCATCACATTAGACAAAGAACGAAAAGAAGTAAACCAAGCCATTTTAACATTTTTAGATGGTTTAGATTGGCAAGAATAAACAATTTTTAAAACAGAGAGAGGAGGGACAGAAGTGGAACAAAAACAAATGGAAGAAAAAATTATGAATCTATTAACTTCAGCGCCTGATAAAACATTTGCGCTAGAAGATTTGGAAATAGAAATAGCTTTAAATAATGCGGATGCTTTTAAATTAATGGTGAAAGCGTTAGTGAAACTGGAAGATTCCGGAACTATTGTCCGCTCAAGGAAGAATCGGTATGCATTACCAGAAAAAATGGACTTAGTAAAAGGAACGTTTCGCGCGCACGAACGAGGTTTTGGCTTTGTTCTCCCGGAAGAAAAAGAAATGGACGATATTTTTATCCCGCCAAATGAAGTAAAGGATGCAATGAACGGTGACTTAGTTTTTGCAACAATTACGAAACGTAAAGGCGATAATTTGGCAGAGGGTACGATTAAGAAAATTGTCGAACGGAAGACAACGCAAATTGTTGGAACTTATATGGAAGATTTAGCAGGTATTCCGATTGTGATGCCAGATGATAAACGTCTTTTTGGTGAAGTAGAAATCGATTTAGAAGATGGCTTAAAACCGGTAGACGGGCATAAGGTTATCGTTGAATTAACGGAATATGCAACGGGAAATACTCGTGCTCGAGGTGTTGTTAAGTCAATTATTGGGCACCGTAATGACCCGGGAGTGGATATTTTATCGATTATTCATAAGCATGGTATTTCGATTGGTTTCCCAGAAGAAGTAATGGAGCAAGTAAGTAAAGCACCAGATGTAGTTGATAGTTCGGATATTGGGAATCGCCGCGATTTGCGCGACCAAATGATTATTACGATTGACGGGGCTGATGCCAAAGATTTAGATGATGCTGTTACGGTGAAACAACTTCCGAATGGCAACTGGAAACTGGGTGTTCATATTGCGGATGTAACGCATTATGTGACAGAAGGCTCGCCACTTGATATCGAAGCGCAAGAGCGTGGAACGAGTGTTTATTTGGTTGACCGGGTAATTCCGATGTTGCCGCATAAACTATCGAATGGTATTTGTTCGCTTAATCCAAAAGTAGACCGTTTTACAATGAGTTGTGAAATGGAAATTGATGAAGATGGTCATGTTGTTAATCATGAAATTTTCGAGAGCATTATTAAAACAACGGAACGGATGACTTATACAGACGTAAATGATATTTTAGTTGAAAATGACGAAGCTTTA
The DNA here is from genome assembly GCF_014229645.1 of Listeria swaminathanii. GTDB lineage: Bacteria > Bacillota > Bacilli > Lactobacillales > Listeriaceae > Listeria > Listeria swaminathanii. The sequence goes on from NZ_JAATOD010000004.1 coordinate 160,811, forward strand.
CGTGAAAAATATGCGCCGATTGTTCCGATGCTTGAAGCAATGCAAAATTTAGCAGAAACGCTTCGTCGTAAACGTGAAAAACGTGGCGCGATTGATTTTGATTTTAAAGAAGCTCGTGTGGTGGTTGATGAAGACGGGCATCCAGAAGCGGTCGTTATGCGCGAACGTTCAGCGGGAGAGCATTTAATTGAAGAATTTATGCTTGCTGCGAATGAAACTGTTGCAGAACATTTCCACTGGATGGATGTACCATTTATCTATCGTATCCATGAAGATCCAAAAGAAGACAAGTTAGCGCGGTTCTTTGAATTTATTACCAATTTTGGTTTGATTGTCAAAGGGACTGCTAATGATATTCACCCAGCGGCTTTACAACAAGTACTAGAAGAAGTAAAAGGTAAGCCCGAAGAGATGGTTGTTTCGACGGTTATGCTTCGTTCGATGCAACAAGCAAAGTACGATACAGTGAGCGCCGGACACTTTGGCTTGTCCACTGATTTTTATACACATTTTACTTCACCAATTCGTCGTTACCCGGATTTAATCGTTCATAGGCTGATTAGAGAGTATTTAATCAACGGTGATGTTCGTCCGGAAACGCTAGAAAAACGTGCTGAGGAGCTTCCTGAGATTGCTGAACATAGCTCAAAAATGGAGCGTCGTGCTGTAGAAGCAGAACGCGAAACTGACGAACTGAAGAAAACAGAATTCATGGTCGACAAAGTGGGCGAACGTTTCATCGGAATCATTAGTTCTGTAACCAATTTTGGTTTATTTATCGAACTGCCGACAACGATTGAAGGTTTAGTCCATGTGAGCGCAATGAAAGGCGATTACTTCAAATTTCACCAAAATCAGTTAGCGATGATTGGCGAAAGAACAGGCCAAATTTATCGTATCGGTGATGAAGTGGAAGTAGAAGTAACGAAAGTCGATGTGGATGCGCGTGAAATTGATTTTGCGCTTCGTAGTGAAGGTAAACCAGGTCCAGTGAGCGATAAACAAAAACGCCAACGTGAAAAACCGATGGATAAAACGAGAAACTTCAAGAGTGGCTCAAAAAATAATCGTAATAAGCGCAGAACTGGTAAATCAGAAGACGTGAAACAAAAAACAGAACGCAAAGAAGACGAATGGTATACAAAACCTAAAAAGAAAAAGAAGAAAAAGCCTTTTTATCAAGGTGTAGCAAAAGAAAGCCCGAAGAAGAAAAAACGTCGCTAGAAAGGATGGGGAGTTATGCCAAAAGGTGATGGTAAACTAGTCGCGCAAAATAAAAAAGCGCGCCACGATTACGCAATTGAAGAAACTTTTGAGGCTGGCATTGTCCTGCAAGGTACTGAAATTAAATCCGTTAGAAATGCGCGGGTAAACTTAAAAGATTCCTATGCACGTATCGACAAAGGGGAAATTTTCTTACACAATATGCATATTAGTCCTTATGAACAAGGGAACCGCTACAATCATGATCCACTAAGAACGCGCAAATTGCTTTTACATAAGAAGCAAATCAGCCGTTTAATTGGAGAAACGAAAGAGTCCGGTTATTCGATTGTTCCACTAAAAATGTATATTAAAGATGGCTACGCAAAAGTACTCATCGGTGTAGCTCGAGGTAAAAAGAAATACGATAAACGCCAAGACTTAAAACAAAAAGAAGCAAAACGTGATATCGAACGCGCCTTTAAAGAGCGCCAACAATAAAAACCTAAATCTAGTCATTCAACCAAACGTTGAAGAAGCTAGATTTAGGCTTTTTTTATAGGTCGATTTTTATACATTCATTTAAAGCGAGATTGTCATCAGGAAGAAAGTAAGCAATTTCATTTTTAATGCCGTTAAGTATGCGTTCTTCTTCAAGAAATTTGGCGACCCGAAGCGCTCGTTGCATAAAACGTTTGCCATCCTGTTCTTGCCCTAGTTTATAAAGAACAATGCCTTTCTTCGCAATCGCCATACAAAATTGCAGATAATAGTGGTTATGTTTCGCGATTTTGATAGATTGTTCAATATAATGTAAAGCCAGCTCGTATTTTTCGTCGAGGATTAAATAAGTTGCCCGATTAACATGAAGTGAAATTTCAATCGGAAGGGTCGGATGCAAATAGCGATATTTTTTCAATTGTTTAATCAAGCGGTTAACGATATGCTGAGCTGTTTCATTTTCAAAGATAAAAAAGATATTTCTTAAAATCAAAATATCATTCCAAAATAATTCATCAGCTTTCGAAAGTCTTTCCCAAATATACGTGACTTTCTCTCTAGCAAGTTCAAAATTATGTTCACTTTCGACTAATAAAATTCCTTCCAAAGAAGCTTTAATATCGGAAATAAACGTATCCGTATGGTTCGCTAAATAATCGTCGCATTTGGAAATAACATCGAGTAAAATATCTGTTTCAGAAGAAGTAATAATCTTGGAGTATAAATAAAGGATATTTTCTTTTGGCGAGGGCGTAAAATCCCGTTTCACAAATTCAAATTCCTCTAAAGTCATATTGAAATTCAGTAAAAGTTGAATAAATCGGTCCATACTAGGTGTGATTTTGTTGTTTTCGATCTTTTGATAATTAGAACGACTAAGTGCATCTGTACAAGCTTCTTGTTGCGTGAGATTTTTACTTTTTCGAATGAATTTTAACGTATCACCAACAGTTTGCATAAAACACAGCTCCATTTGTTCAAATTTGATGTATTTTGATTTTATGTAAGTCGTGTAGGTTAGAATTTCTGTATAGATGAAAAAGGAGGGAGAAGACATGTTAACTTTTTTAACAAGTGTTAATTGGTTATTCTAAAGTAGTTTAAGCAAGGTCTTCTGATAAGCGCAATTATTGTTTTTCCAGAAAGGGTGGTTTAGCATAATTGCGTTTTTTTGCGAAATTAGTAATAATATGAACGATTTTAGTTTATCTGTGAAAAAATTATAACATTATGTTACCGCTTGCACAATATAGATATTCTAAAATTAATAATTTTGCAAAATAATGTATCAAAAGTAATGTGTGTTAACAAAAGGTACTTAAGGGAGGAAAGTGAGATGAAGCGAAGAGCAAGAAAAGGTAGTTTGGTTTTTATTCTTGGGATACTGATATTTAGCTGTTTAAGCGGGTTTGGGACAAATGTTTTCGCGATGGACGGGGAATATCACTCACCGTATGGGGATGATGATTTATATACGGTTCAGCCGACAGAACGTTCACCTAGAGATCCGAAAGCTGGCGACGATGTTATTTTAAATATCACCACTTGGCCGATTGAAGATGGACAAAAAGTTTGGGTAGAGTGGACTAAGAATGGAGTCGCACAAGAAGATGTAACAGCTGCCTACGATTACAACAGTGGCAACAACACGTACTGGAAAGCAGATTTAGGGAAATTCGAAAAAGGCGATGAAATTACTTATACAACAAAAGGTGCGACTAATGGAGGAACAGCTTACGAAAGCGGTCCGTTTACGTTTTATGTAACTGACTGGGAATACGTGCAAGATGTGAGCAGCGTAGTGGATAATGGCGATTCAATTACATTAAATATGACAGCGACTGCTGGGAACTTTACTCCGAAGTTATATCTTTCATTTGAAGATTTGGATACACTTCGCCTAGAACTTTCACCAACTGGTAAAGAAACAGGACACGCTGGGAAAACTGGCTATACAGTTGATGATACAGCAGAAAAAGTTACTGTAACAACAGAAGATTTACGCGTAGAAATCCAAAAATCACCTTACCGGATGGAAGTTTATCAAGCAGACGGGACTTTGCTTACAAGTGAGTATACAACAGCGAATAGCTTAGGTTGGTTAACAGATGGTAAAAATGTTATTAATCAGTACCAAAACAACTTTATGACACCGAGCGATGAAGCTTTTTATGGTTTTGGTGAGCGTTATGACACAATTAACCAACGCGGTAAAGATGTGGAAACATACGTATACAACGAGTATCAAGACCAAGCACAGCAAGAAAGAACATACTTAGCAGTACCATTTTTCGTAAGTGCTAATAAATACGGGATGTTCGTTAATTCCGATTTTCATTCACAGTTCCAAATGGCTTCTAAAGTAGAAGACAAATATAGCTTTGTGTTGGACAATGATGGAACTATGACGAATATGCTTGATTACTATGTTATTAGTGGGAAAGATCAAAATGATATTGTGAATAATTACACAGACATAACAGGGAAAACGACTTTGTTGCCAAAATGGGCTTTCGGGCTTTGGATGTCAGCGAATGAGTGGGATAGAGAGTCTGATGTAAGTTCTGCACTTTCTAATGCCGAAGCAAATGATATTCCAGCAACAGGCTTTGTATTAGAACAATGGAGTGATGAAGAAACATACTATATTTGGAACAATGCGACCTATACAGCGAAGAAAAATGGGGAAGCATTCAGTTATGACGATTTTACTTTCAACGGGAAATGGACAGATCCTAAAGCAATGGTGGATAGCGTTCATGATGCAGGTATGAATATCGTTCTATGGCAAGTTCCAGTATTAAAAGATGACAACACAGTATATGAACAAAGAGATAATGATGAAGCATACATGATAAGCCAAGGGTATAGTGCGGACGATGGAACAGGGGCGCCTTACCGAGTTCCGGCATCTCAGTGGTTTGGAAATGGGATATTACTAGACTTCACTAACAAAGATGCTGTAGATTGGTGGACGTCGCAACGTGAGTATTTATTAACAGATGTAGGGATTGATGGATTTAAAACAGATGGTGGCGAGATGGTTTGGGGACGTGATACAACCTTCTCTAACGGCGAAAAAGGACAAGAAATGAGAAACCGTTATCCAACTGATTATGTTTCTAGTTATTTTGATTTTGCAAAAAGTATTAATCCAGAAGCAGTTTCATTTAGTCGTTCAGGAACTTCTGGTGCGCAAAAATCAGGCATTTACTGGTCTGGAGATCAAACTTCCACATTTGATTCTTTCCAAGCATCAGTAAAAGCTGGACTTAGTGCTTCTACATCCGGTGTTTCGTATTGGGCATGGGATATGGCTGGATTTACGGGAGATTATCCAACAGCGGAACTATATAAACGCGCAACAGCTATGGCAGCTTTTGCACCGATTATGCAATTCCACTCGGAAAAATCAGATCCATCGCCAAGTGAAGAACGTTCACCTTGGAATGCAGTAGCTAGAACAGGTGACGAAACGATTTTACCAACGTTCCAAAAATATTTGTATACACGAATGAATTTACTTCCATATATTTATACTGCGGCAAAAGACACTGCAGACAACGGAAAATCAATGATGCGCCAAATGGCAATGGATTATCCGGAAGATGTCAATACACGTGATTTGGATGAGCAGTATATGTTTGGTGATGATTTACTTGTAGCGCCAATCGTTCAAGAAGGCCAAACAGAAAAAGAAGTTTATTTACCAGAAGGCGAATGGGTTGATCTTTGGAACGGCGGAATTCACCCAGGCGGCGAAACAATTTCTTATTATGCCGATGTAGATACGCTTCCTGTATTTGCAAAAGCTGGTGCGATTATTCCGATGAACATGACAGATGGCTACCAACTTGGCCAAAATGTCGGAAACGATTTAAAATCCTATGAAAATTTAACATTCCGAGTTTATCCATCTGGAGATAGCGAATATAGTTTCTATGATGATGTAAATGGCGGAGAAATGCGTGATATTAGTGTTTCTGAAGACTTTGCGAATGAAAAAGTAACAGTGAACCTTCCAGCAATGGCTGACGAAACAACGATGCAAGTTTTCAGTACAGAACCAACAAGTGTAACAATTGACGGGGCGGATGTAGCAAAAGCGGATACGCTGGATGCATTTAACGAAGCAACGACTGGTTATTACTATGATACTGTACAAAACTTGACGTATGTAAAAGCGGCAACAAAAGATACTAAACAAGCAATCGTATTAAATGGCGTAAATCATGCTCCATATGAAGCTGAATTTGCTCATTTAACTAATGTAACTACTGCAAGTGATCATGCTGGATACACTGGTACTGGTTTTGTAGCTGGCTTTGACGCAGAAAAAGAAGCGGTAGAATTTGATATCGATGCAGTGGACGGCGCTTCCGATTATACAATGGAAGTTCGCTACAGTGCGGGAGTAGAAGATGCAACAAGAACGGTATATATAAACGGTAAAAAACAACAAATCACTTTACCGAAAACAGCTGATTGGGATACTTGGGGCACAGTAGAAGTTCCAGTAACCTTGCAAGCTGGCAATAACCAAGTCGTATTTGATTTTGAAGCAGATGATACAGCAGGAATTAATTTTGACCATGTAGTTATTAAGAAATAAAATATTAGCCGCCCTTTTTATGGATGAAAAGGGCGGTTATAGTAAAGGAGCTAGAAATGAATGAAGAAAATAATTGGACTAACGTTTATTGCAATTTGTTGTATTTTATTTGCACCAACGATAAAAGCACAAGCGGATACAGTTCCGTTGCCAGCGCCTATTATTGAAGCATTTCCAGTGGAAGCGATAGCGGAGGCATTTGCGGAAGAACTAGATAAAGATTCTGTCAATGATACGATTACGCAAGCAGATTTAGACACAATTACGGTTATTCCTTTACCTGGGTTAGATTTAACGGGGGAAGATTTAAGCGTACTAAACAATGAAGTGTTTCCAAATGCGGTTGAATTAGCGATTTGGAGTAATACTATTGGAGCAATGCCTGATTTATCAGATGCGCTTCCTGCTTTAGAAAATATTCAAGCAAATGGAGCGAGCATTACTGCTTTTCCAGATGCAAGCTATCCTAATTTAACCAATGTTGATTTGAGTCAAAATAATTTTGGCTTTAATATTCCTAAGTTTGTTGGAATGGAGGGGCTAGTAAGCATTAACATGGAGCAAGCGGGATTGTCTGGCTATGTGGCGAAAGATATTTGGATGAATATGCCTAACTTAGATAAATTACTTCTTCGAGGGAATCACTTAATTTCTATTCCAGAAGATATCTTTCTATCACAACAATTAAGCACGCATTCTTTTGATGAACAGACAGCGACTTATCCTAAAACAACGATTAAACAAGGAGAAAATTTAGAAGTTTTTGTTCCTTTTATTTACCAAGCATTAGATTTTATTGCGCCAAGTAGTGGAAATTTAATTATTATCAAGGACAATGGCAGAACGCTTTATGAACCAGCTTATCCGACCTATGATGGCTCGTACATGTACACTATTGAAACAGCTGGCTTACAACCGGGAGAGCATTTGCTAGAAATTTCATTAGGTTATAACTCTGGAGAATATACAGGTTGGTATGATTTCCCAGTAACTATTACGGAATAAAAAAGGGGCGAGATGATGAAAAAAGGTATGAAGCAAGTTTGTGTCAGTTTAGCTGTTGTACCACTAGTTTGGCTGAATTTAGGGATAACTCAGCCACTACAAGTGGAAGTGAAAGCGGAAGAAACGAAGAAAAAAGAGACTCAAAAAAAAGCAAATACAGAGACTGCCAAGCAACTTAGTAAAGAAGAATATGCGAAATTAAGTGCGGAAGAAGGGCTTGGAAATGTCCTTGAAGCAACGGTGACAGACAATGTCATTACGCTTAAAATTGATAACGGGGATGAAGCGGAAGATGATTACTTGGAAATTTCCCCGCTAGCGAATAATTTGCTCAAAGTGAATTTACGTCCGCGAAATATCGAAAACAGTGAATCCACACCTATGATTGATCCGAACGCAACGTTCACAGCGATTGGTGCAACCATTGATTTAGAATCAGATCCAATGATTATTTCAACAGACGAATGCACACTTGAAATTGCTAAAGAGCCAGCGCGAATGACTTTTAAAGATAAAAATGGAAAAACGTTATTATCTGAATCAGCGGATGGCGGGATTTTCGATGGTGGAGTTAGATTTAAGCGTGGCGCTTCTGACCATGTTTACGGTGCATATGGAATTAGTTTTAGTGACGGAGACCTTGGAATGGAACGTGATGATACTGCGGCAGATAGTAATAAGACTGCTCAAGCGGGACAACAAGGTAATGCAGGTGGTCCATTTATGTGGTCTACAGCGGGATATGGCTTACTTGTAGATAGTGATGGCGGGTATCCGTACTCTGTTTCAGATGAAGAAAAATTGGAGTTTTATTATGGTGATACAGTTGTTGAAGGTCGTCGCTACGTGAAAGAAAATGTAGAGATGTATTTAATGTCTGGTGAGCCAGAAGAAATTATGTCTTCTTATGCTGATGTAACTGGACATACACCAATGATGCCAAAATGGTCACTTGGATTCTCTAACTTTGAGTGGGGAACAAACGAAGCTGAATTTAGAGAAAACATTAATACGTATCGTGCGAAAGGGATTCCGATTGATTCTTTTGCATTTGATTATGATTGGAAATTCTACGGAGATCCTACGTATGGTGGTGATTATGGTGAGTTTGCTTGGAATACAGAAAACTTCCCATCAGCAAAAGACACGACATTAAAATCAGATATGGATGCACTAGGTGTAAAAATGATTGGGATTACAAAACCTCGTGTTGTAACTAATTTAGAAGATGGAACAGCAACGCAACAAGGGAAAGATGCAGAAGCAAATGGCTACTGGTATCCAGGGCAATCTGCATATGAAGATTATGCATTCCCTGTAACGGTTAGAAGTATTGACCCATACAATGAAGATGAACGTAATTGGTGGTGGTCACATTCTGAGGATGCGCTAGATAAAGGGATTGTTGGTTGGTGGAATGATGAGACTGACAAAGTATCTTCTAATGGAGCAGATTATTGGTTTGGTAATTTCACAACTGGATTTACTTCAGAAGCTATGTATGAGGGTCAACGCGACTATACAAATGAACGTGTTTGGCAAACAGGAAGAACCTTCTATCCAGGAGCACAGCGTTATTCTACTTCTACTTGGTCCGGTGATATCGGCGTTCAGTGGAAAAAAGGAGAAGTTATTGACTGGGCAAATGGGATGCAAGAACAACCTAGTACAATGCTTTCGACTATTAATTTAGGGCAGACGAAATGGGGCATGGATACAGGTGGTTTCAACGCAAATTCAGGTCAAGTGTTAAATCCAGACCCAGAACTTTATAGTCGTTGGATGGAATTTAGTTCGTTAGTTCCAGTTTTCCGTACGCATGGTAATCAAAATCAACAACGTCAACCTTGGTTCTATGGTGGCACAGCGGAAGAAGTAGCTAAAAGTAGCATGACTTGGCGCTATTCAATGATTCCTTATATGTATGCCTATGAACGTCAAGCATATGACTCTGGTGTTGGTCTAGTTCAACCACTTACTTTTGATAATCCAACTGATGAAAATGTGGTTAATTTAACAGATGAGTGGATGTTTGGGGACGGATTACTTGCCGCGCCTGTTTTAGAAGAAGGAGCTGGTTCTCGTGATATTTATTTACCAGCAGGAACATGGATTGACTACAACCGCGGAGATGTATACGAAGGAAATCAAACAATCAATTATGAAGTGAATGATGACGACTGGACAGATGTGCCAATGTTTGTGAAACAAGGTGCAATCATGCCGATGCAACAACCACAAAACTATGTTGGTGAAACAGCAGTCAAAACAATTTATTTAGATACTTTTGCATCAGATAAAGAGACATCATTTACACATTATGATGATGACGGAAAATCTTTTGATTACGAAAAAGATACCTATTTAAAACAAAAAATGACTACTTCAAAAACAGCTGATACTAGTACTTTCACGATTGGTGCGAAAGAAGGAAGTTATAAAGCGGATACAGAAAATTACATTGTAAAACTACACGGAAATGCCGCTGAAAGTGTCCAAGTAAATGGCGCAGATAGCAAAGTTTATGACGATTTATCTGCTTTAGAAAATGCGGATGGTAGCGGATATGCAGTAGGTAGTGATGTTTACGGAGCAGTAACATACGTAAAAGTACCAGCTCAAGCCGGTTCCGATACTGTCATTACAACTTCAGGTTCTGCAAGTGTCGTACAAACAGGAACATACGAAATGGAAACAGGATCCAATTTTGCAGATACAGTTGCTGATAAACCTGTTGCTGAAAAAACGTATGTGGATGGCTACGATAAAGACGGCGCCGGAACAACTATCTATGCAAATGTAAAAGATTCTGGTGATTATAATGTTGACTTAACTTACAAAAATGCTTCTTCGGACAACCAAGCATTAAGTATTTTTGTCAATGGTGAATACGTAAAACAAACAACGCTAAAACCAAGCACCGATTGGTCAGTTCAGTCCGAAGCATTGCCACTTTCAGCAGGGAAAAATAGTATTTCTTATAAAGTGGTAACAGACACAGGCGATAAAGCTGATCAAGTATCACTAGACAAAGTAAGTATCGGCTTCACACCAACCGTAGCGAAAGTCGAAGCGGAAGAAGCAGATCTTGCCGGTACTTTAAAAGTAACGAATGATCATTGGTTCTATAGTGGAGCAGGCTTTGTTGGTGGATTTGGAACAGCGGGAGATGAAATTAAGTTTGAAGTGGATGTACCAGCGGACGGCGAGTACGTATTAAACACACGAACTGCCAATGGAACTGGCATGCCGCAAACACTTGATTTATACACAAATGGTGACTACAATTCTCGCGTAACTTTCCCTTCCGAAGGTGAAAACTGGAATATTTGGTCAGATACAGAAAAAGCAGTAAACCTAAAAGCAGGCACCAATAAAATCACATTCCTAATGGACGGCGAAACTACTGGTAATGTAAATATTGATAGAATTCTTGTTTCAGCAGAACCAATCAATTCACCAGTACAGTCTGAAGTAAATCTATTAGATAATGGTGGATTTGAGCGTGATTCAGCTGCAACGACCAATTGGGTAGAGTCTCATCCTGATGGCCAAGACAAGGCATACGGCGTTGATAGCGGCTCTGGAGTCAATCCTCCAGAATCACCAGCATTTGGTAAACAGAGCGCTTATTTCTACTTACCTGGAGCTTACAAACAGACACTCGCTCAACAAATCGCAGTTCCGTCTAATAATGCGAATTATGACGTCGAAGCATGGGTTAAAGTAAGTAAAGATGATGCAGCAAAAGCACAAATGACAGTTAATAATTATGATAGCAGCGATGGTAAAACAATTGACTTAGTTGCAGATGACGTTTGGCATTATGTAACAATTAAAGATGTCAAAGTAACAACAGGCAATATTAATACTAGTTTCCAAATGGATTCCCCAGGAGGAACGAGCATTCACATTGATAATGTAAGAGTTATGCCATCTGCAGAATAATAATAGAAGGGCGGGGATTTCCCCGTCCTTTATAAATTGGAGGAGATAGTATGAAAAATTTATTTAGACTATTCTTGGTATTTAGTATCGTTATTATCGGAGTTGTTTCTTTTAAAACGATAGATGCAAGTGCAAGTGTGACAGATGTATATCCATTACCAGCCAGAATAATTGATGTTTTTCCTGATGAGAATTTAGCAGAAGATATGGTGGAAAACTTTGATAAAACAGATGTAACAGATGTAATCACGCAAGATGATGTAGATGCAGTGACGTCTTTAGGATTGGGTTATTTTAGCGATTATCTAACGGACGAAGATTTACAAATGCTGGGAAATGCTTATTTTACCAATGTAAATAATATTATGATTTATCCTACACAAACGATGTTTACAGGTTTTCCCGATTTACCAACCTTGCCGAAATTAGATACTTTAAGAGCAGAATGGGTCCAAACATCCGAAATACTATCTGCAAACATTACAGTACCCGATTATCAAAACTACCCAGAATTAACGTATCTTGATCTTAGTAATAGAACCATCGTTGGCGGCTTACCAGATTTTTCTAATATTCCTAAGCTAGAAACCTTGTTGTTGAGCAATTGCGGACTCACTTCTGAAGACGTTCCAGATTTTACAAACTTGAAAAATTTGCAGAAAGTAAATTTTCAAACGAACCAATTTAGAACAGAAATGACGGATTTTACTCATTTGGATAGTTTGGTTAGTATGGATTTAAGTTATAATTATTTAAATGTGTTGCCGCCTACTATTGTGGATAAAGTAATCGTACTAGGTCAAATTGGAACTTTACCGGATCAAAATGTTGCTTTTGGTGAGGATGCAAATATCACGCTACCAGCTTATACGCAACTGAATGATTTGGGGAGGATTAGTGGTTTTCAAGAAGTTTGGATTCGTGATTCAAATGAGCAAGAAATTTACAACGTGTTTGCAGTAGATTATGACGAAGCGACGAAGCAAATTATTGTGCCAACAAGTAGCCTTGATAGAGGCGAATACACCATTGGAATTGATTTTAATGGCATAGAGCCTTATGTAGAAGAAGGCGAAGTTATGAATTACTCGGTAAAAATAACGATTAATTAATTGAAAACTTGTGACATGCTAAATAATAGTTGCACATTTGGCTATGTCACAAGTTTTTTCTGATTGTAAAGCCTCGTTTTTTCCTGTATAATAACTACTGTTAGACTTTAACTCTGGGGATGTTACGGATTCGACAGGGATAGTTCGAGCTTGAGTTGCGAGTCGGGGGGATCGTCCTCGTTATCAACGTCAAAGCCAATAATAACTGGCAAAGAAAAACAAAACCTAGCTTTCGCTGCCTAATAAGCAGTAGCATAGCTGATCCTCCGTGCATCGCCCATGTGCTACGGTAAGGGTCTCACTCTAAGTGGGCTACACTAGTTAATCTCCGTCTGGGGTTAAATAGAAGAGCTTAATCAGACTAGCTGAATGGAAGCCTGTTACCGGGCCGATGTTTATGCGAAATACTAATACGGTGACTACGCTCGTAGATATTTAAGTGCCGATATTTCTGGACGTGGGTTCGACTCCCACCATCTCCATAAAATGAAAAACGTTATGAATGGCTTTATGAAGCTGTTTGTAGCTTTTTTATTTACAGTATTTAACTCCACGGTTAACGATGAAAATAAACAAAGTGACATTATAGGGAGGCTATCAATGAGTACAGAAGAATTTGTAAAAAACGTTCATAAAGAAAAAGACAATTTATTGAGAGCATACTTTGAAAATCAAAATAGTGAAGTTAGTAATCAAATAAATACCATGGAACTAACTGCTAAACAAAAAGAAAAATTAAATAAAGCTCTTGATATAGCTTTAAGTGACATTTGTTTTACTTTGCTATCTGCACTAGATGGCGCTACTTCTTTAGGTAACCTCGAACAATCTGATTATACTTTATATGATGAAGATGGAAATGAATTAGTTCAGAATGGACAAATGGAAATAGCTGCATATAAGTATTTTTTAATAGAGACTAATAATTCAAAAGTGAACATCCCAAAACTTTTTTTGGGATGTTTTTCTATTTTCCCTTAACTTGATCATTTCTTTCTCTTTTATTTACAATCTTCTGCTAAACTATAATTAAAGGACTAAAGAGAGGACGAGCTAGATGATACGCCTTAGAAAAATTTTTGTTATTTTAATCGCATTTGGATTTATATATTTGTTAATTGTAGCGGCATTTATGTTTAGTGGGGCGAGGGCAAAACCGAATGGAGATGCGGATACTATGCTGATTTTAGGTGCGAGAGTGAACGGGGATCCGGCAGAACCGTCGTCAGTACTAAAGGAAAGATTGGATACGGCTGTTGTTTATTTAAACGAAAATCCTACGTTGAAGGTCATTGTTAGCGGTGGGCAAGGCGAGGATGAAAGTGCCTCGGAAGCATCGGTTATGGAAGAATATTTAGTAAATCAAGGGATTGCTAGAAGTCGGATTAATGTGGAAGATAAATCGACAAGAACGGAAGAAAATCTTAAATATAGTGAGGGGAAATTTAATTTAGGGAAAACGGTGATTGTAACGAGCGATTATCATATGTACCGTGCGTTAATGTTAGCGAAGCGCCAAGGTGTTGACGCGTCAGGGCTTTCAGCGAAATCACAATCAGCCGGCAAATATAAGAAAATGATGCGGGAAACTTTATCAATCACATATGCATGGGTTTTTGATCGATAAGAAGGTGGGGATTTTGGGATGAAACTAGAACGGATTTTAGCGATATTAGTCATGATTTTGGAGCGGAAGGTGCTGGCAAGTGAGCTGGCTGAGAAATTTGAAGTAAGCACGCGGACGATTTACCGTGATATGGAGACGCTTTTATATGCGGGATTTCCGGTCGTTTCTTTACCAGGGAAAAATGGTGGATTCACGATGCTTGATACGTATAAATTAGCGACATTTACTTTTTCGGAGGCGGAAAAACAGATTTTGTTGGAAGCGTTAGAGGCTCGGTCGGAATTTATGTTAAATGATAGCCAAGAAACGTTGCGAGAAAAAATCACCTTGTTGCAAACAGAAAAACCGGCAAGTAACCATATTTTCTTTGATTCCGCGACGCAACATCGCCGCCAAATCGAAGCAGAAGTGAAACGGAAAATCGCCTACATCCAAAAAGCTTTTACAACTAATAAACAACTAGAAATTAGTTATATCGCCATGGATGGGGCAGAAACAGAGCGCGAAATTTCACCCCAGAAGTTAAATTTAATGGATGGCAGTTGGTATTTAGAAGCTTATTGCCACAAAAGAGCAGCGATACGCCATTTTAAATTAACGCGGATAACCACCTTGAGAGAAATCGATAAAGCGATTATGGAAATAGCAGAAACACATTGTGGGTCTGGGGAAATGGAAAAGATTATCTTGGAATTTCCGAAAAATCAGCTTGGGAAATTGTTGGATTACTTTTTGTGGGAAGAAATGGAAGCTGGAGAAGATTATGTGCGCGTGACTTTTCTCTATGATTTGGAGCGGCAGATTATTCCGTTTTTATTGATGTTTGGAAGTGCTGTGAAAATTTTAGAACCGGTGTCGCTTCAAAAAGAATATAAAGCCGAGGTAGAAAAACTTTATTTTAATTTGAATTGTTGACAGATAGTTGTCAGGTTTTGTTCGCTATAATGATTTTAAAGGAGGCGGCAAATAATGATTTTAGAAGAAAATAAAGAAATTTTTGGGAAAAAGATACGTGCAAATAATGAAAATTTTAGCCCGATTGCAGAGCTTTGGGGTGAAGTGATGGTAGATAAGCCTGCTGGAGATATTTTTGCGGTGTATAGTAATTATGCAAGTGATTATAAGGGTGACTACGATTTATTGGTCGGGACAGAGGACTGGGATGAAGCGAAAAGTGCAGTAATTGAAGCAGGAGAGTATTTGGTTTTTTCTGTGGATAACGCCAATCATAAAGGTGTCGAGGAAGCTTGGCAGGAGATTTGGGCGCGGGATATTGAATTAAAGCGCGCGTATAGAACGGATTTTGAGTGGTATCATACTAATGGAAAGATAGAAGTATATATTTCGATATAAAAAAATCCCCTTACAAAGAGGAGATTTCGGTCTTATTTCAGTTTTTCTGCTGCTTTAGCGGGAACTTCTTTTTCTGGGACTTCTTCAAATGAAGTTACGCCTTTGTCTTCTTTAATGTAAAGTTTTAAATAAGCACCTTTGCGTAAGTTTTTGTCTGCAGAAAGGGTAACTTCTGTTTCTTTGCCAGTTTCATCATATGCCGGAAGTGTATAGGAATAGTTGAAGCTTACTTTTTTGCCCATTTCACCGTCTTTGGTAATTTTTACATAGGAAACATCTGCTCCTAGGCGGTTGGCATTTTTAAAATAATATGCGCCGAATCCGATTCCAGCAAGTATTAATAAGCTCATAATAATTATAACGATTTTTTTCATGTCCATCATCCTTTGCTGAGTGTTTGTTATATTCATTGTAAAGGGAAATGGCGTGTTAATCCCTCGTGTAAGGCGACGAAATGCGTATTTAAACTTACATATTTGTTAGAAAGGGGTCATGTTTTGATGGCGAGACCAAAGAATAAAGCGGAATTGCTTCAACAAAGTGTGGAAAAATATCAACAATTGAATGATTTAATTGATTCTATTCCAAAAGAAGCCCAGCGACTCGAGTTTCCTTTTGAGGACCGGGATAAGAATATTCGCGATGTCTTAGTGCATTTGCATGAATGGCATAATATGGCGCTTTATTGGTATCGGATTGGTATGAGCGGCGAGAAGCCATTTATGCCGGCAGAAGGTTATACGTGGAAAACGACGCCGGAACTGAATTTGGTTATCTGGCAGAAGTACCAAACAACGGACTTGGCGCGGGCGAGAAAATTACTGGATGAAACCCATAATAAAGAAATGATTTTAATTGCTGGACATTCGGACGAGGAATTATTTACAAAGAAATATTATAAATGGACGAATACAACTTCGCTTGGAGCTATTTTTATTTCGAGTACATCGAGCCATTATGACTGGGCTATGAAAAAAATACGGAAATTTAAAAAAGCCACTGGAATCAAATGAATTCCAGTGGCTTTTGATGTTTATTTTAAAGCGGATTCGTCTAAATAAGCGATTTCCCATAGATGGTTGTCTAAATCAAGAAAACTTCGGCTATACATGAAATCGAAGTCTTGCGTTTCTCCTGCTTGCTTGGCGCCGATTTTTAGAGCATGATCGACTAAAGTGTCGACGGCTTGGCGGCTATCTTGGGTGATTGTGATGAGGACTTCGCGTGCTTTTGTTGTGTCAGCGATGCCTTCTTTATGGAAAGTCTGGAAGAAATCTTCTTTCAAGAGCATGGCGAAAATATTTTCCCCGATGAGCATTTGAGTGGCATTTTCGTCTGTGAATTGCGGGTTGAATTCGTAGCCAAGTTCCGTGAAAAAAGCGATGGTTGCTTGTAAATCTTTTACAGGCAAGTTAATAAAAATTTGCTTCGAGCGTGTTACCATAATTTATCACCTCCAGCCAAAAATAGCATGCAGAAAACTACATGTCAATGAATAAGTTATGGTAAAGTAGGGAAGATATAAAGTAATCTAAAATTGAATATCAAAAAACCACTTGTAATCGGTTTCTTTTTGTACTATAATGTTAGAGAAAAGCATAGGATTGTTACTGCTAATGCGGGCAAAACCTGAATTAATTCAAGTGCTATTTTGGTATTAATAGCGTTGGAATTAGTTTGGGTTTTTTTCTTTTGAAAGAGGTGAAAATGCATGATTATCAAAAAAATACTGAATAACAATGTTGTAATCGCCGAGGGTAAAAGTGGCAAGGAGTCTGTAGTGATGGGCCGTGGTCTTGCTTTTCAAAAGAAGATTGGAGATGAGGTGGAGGTAGCCAATATTGAAAAAACATTCGTAATGGAAACACATGAACTTTCAGAAAAGCTCTCTGAATTACTTAGCGAGATACCACTGAAACATTTACGTGTTGCGGATGATGTTGTCCAGTATGCGCAAGAAACACTGGAAACAGATCTAAGTGACAATATTTATTTGACTCTCACAGACCATATTAACTTCGCAGTGTCACGGTATAATCAAGGCATTAATTTGAAAAACGCACTATTATGGGAAATAAAACGATTTTATCACGCAGAATATTTAGTTGGCATGAAAGCATTAGATTTTATCGAGCAAGAAGTTGGCATTCGCTTGGATGAAGATGAAGCCGGTTTTATCGCGCTTCACATTGTAAACGCTAGGCAAGATGGACAACAAATGCACATGACCGTAGCGATGACCCAAATTGTTCAAGATATTTTAAGTATCGTCACCTATCATTATGGTATGGTTTTGGACGAAACTTCACTGAACTACACGCGCTTTATTACACATTTACAGTATTTCGCACAACGTTTACTCCGAAAAGAAATTGTCGATTCCGGCGATGACTTTTTATACGAACAAGTGCAACTCAAGTACCCAGAAGCTTTTAAATGCACGAAAAAGATTGATGCGTATCTAATTAACACGCATCATACAGAATTAACAAGAGACGAACGTGTCTATCTTACAATTCATATTTATCGCGTCACAGAACGTAATACGATAATCAAAAAGGAAGACTAAATTTTTTTTGGACTTATATGTAATGGATTACAGAAAAGTACTGCCTAGCGCGGTACTTTTTTTATTGTAGTTTTTTCTCGACTAAAATGACGGAAAATAGCACGGCGAAAATGCTCGTAGTTAATAAAATGGAGCTGCGAACAAAGGCGTGCATTGGAATGAAAGCAAGTACGAGTGATAAGACAAGAAGCGAAATACCGATAATTATCCAGTAATTCCCGAGCAATTGATGCGCTTTTTGCCAAGTCGTTTCGTTTTTTAAAGAAGCTTTCGTGCGATAACTAAAGCGACTTTCTTTGTTTTTTGGCGGATTGACCCGATACATAATACCAAGAATAATGAGTAAAAGTGGGAAAATTAAATCAAGCATAGCGAACCTCCTTTTAGGTACCACCGTAGTATAACAAATTATTGTGAAAAATTGAACGGTTTGCCTTTTTGGTTTAAGGGTATTGGTGAGGGAAGATGATCAGTTATTTTAAAGGAGGAAAAAAGATGCTTTATAGTGAAAACGACAAGCGAAAACATGAAAGTTATCGAATCCCGCTTTTTGGATCTGAGGAAGAAAGTACGAGTATCCCGAAATATGTCTTGAAAAAGGAACCAATGGAACCGCGCATTGCTTATCAACTTGTGAAAGATCAACTGATGGATGAAGGAAATGCCCGGCAGAACTTGGCGACTTTTTGTCAGACGTATATGGAAAAAGAGGCAGAAGTACTGATGTCCGAAACGCTTGCGAAAAATGCGATTGATAAATCCGAGTATCCGCAAACAGCAGAACTGGAAAATCGCTGCGTCAATATTTTAGCAGATTTATGGAATGCGCCAAAGGATATGTCTTACTTAGGTACGTCAACTGTTGGTTCGTCGGAAGCGTGTATGCTTGGCGGCTTGGCAATGAAGTTTCGCTGGCGTAATAATGCTGAAAAGCGCGGATTAGATATTCAGGCGAAGCGCCCTAACTTGATTATTTCATCAGGCTATCAAGTTTGCTGGGAAAAGTTTTGCGTGTACTGGGATGTTGATATGCGTGTCGTACCAATGGATAAAGAGCATCTTAGCCTCGATGTGGATAAAGTATTTGATTTTGTCGATGAGTATACGATTGGGATTGTTGGTATTCTAGGCATTACTTATACCGGGAAATTTGACGATATTGCGCTATTAAATGAAAAAGTAGAAATTTATAATGAAAAAAATGAGCATCAGTTAGTCATTCATATTGACGGGGCGAGTGGCGCGATGTTTACGCCATTTGTAAATCCAGAACTACCTTGGGATTTCCGACTTAAAAATGTAGTTTCGATAAACACTTCGGGTCATAAATACGGCTTAGTGTATCCCGGTGTTGGCTGGATTTTATGGAAAGATAAAGAATACTTACCAAAAGAGCTTATTTTCGAAGTGAGTTATTTAGGTGGTTCGATGCCGACGATGGCAATTAACTTTTCCCGTAGTGCGAGCCAGATTATCGGTCAATATTATAATTTCCTGCGCTATGGTTTTGAAGGCTACCGAGAAATTCACGAAAAAACAAAGAAAACGGCGCTTTACCTTACAAAAACGGTCGAAAAAAGTGGCTATTTTGAGATTATAAATGATGGCGCTAATTTGCCGATTGTTTGTTATAAGATGAAGGACGACCTTGATGTGGAATGGACTTTGTACGATCTTGCTGACCAGCTTTTGATGAAAGGATGGCAAGTTCCGGCGTATCCACTACCGGCTGATTTAAGTGATACCATTATTCAACGTTTTGTTTGCCGGGCGGATTTAGGCCATAATGTGGCGGAAGAATTTGCCGCTGATTTCAGAGATGCGCTTCATAATTTAGAGCATGCCAGAGTGCTTTATCATGACAAAGGACGAAACGATTCTTACGGATTTACGCATTAAAAAAGAAGACTTGGATGCGTGTCCAAGTCTTCTTTCTATTAAAGTGGGAGCCAATCAATAATTTCTTTGATGCTCTTATCCCAAAATTCCCAATCATGGTCGCCGGGTCCTTCGCGGTATTCTAGCGGCGCATTATTGGAAAGAGCGAAATCGCGGAAACGAATATTATCCTCATAAAGGAAATCTTCTGTGCCGCAATTTTGGAAGAGGGATGGTAGCTTGATTTGCTTGTTTAAATTAGTTTCTAATAAGTGAAATAGATCGTTTTCTGTGCCAGTTTGGCTGGTCATTTCGCCGGTAATGGCGCGCGTGCTGAAATTTTCGAAGCAGTCTTCTTTAATGATATAATTAATATCCATGACACCGGACATACTTGCCGCGGCTTGGAATTTTTCTGGGAAAGTAAGTGCAACTTTGAACGCACCATAACCTCCCATTGAATGCCCCGCGATGAAAGTGTCTTCCCGTTTATCGGAAATGGGTAGCCAGTTTTTCATTACGTGTGGAAGTTCTGTGCTAACAAACTCAAAAAAATCGCGACCGTGAACCATGTTAGAATAGAAACTATGGTCTGCGGCGGGCATGATGACAGCGAGTCCTTTTTCCGTGGCGTAGCGTTCGATATTTGTATTACGTACATAAGTTGTGTGGTTATTAGATAAGCCGTGAAGAATATATAAAGTTTTATATTTAGAAATCGAGCCATGATAAAGTGTTTCTGTTTCGGGTAAAATCACCGTTACACTTGTTTGCATAGCTAAACATTCTGATTTAAAATTTAGTTCTAAAATAGCCAATGTAGGGGCCCCCTGACGTGTCTTTTTTTCTAGTATACATGATTTTTGGACGAAATAAAATAAATATAACTTATCTTATGAGTTAACTCGGAATTAGATGTAAAATAAAGAACCTGCGCGAACAGGTCCTCGTTATTTTTTAATACTTGGTTTCTTTTTATCAACGATGTTTAAAATTTCTTCGAGCTTGCGATTTTTTTCGAGAATGGCTGCTTCTTTGAACTGTTCTGTTGTGACTGGGGGCATAGTTTCTTTGTAATTTTCATGCGATAGATTAGGAAAAAGATTGTCAGTCATTTTTCATCGCCTCCTTAAGTTAATTATAAAGTATCAGCTGGAAAATATCGACTATTTGGGCATAGATGAAAATAATTCTCAATTAGGGGTTCGTCTTTTTGAATATCGTGTTATAATTTAGTAAAATGAAAAGGACGGTATTGTGGAGGGGAATTATGAAGAAAATAACTATATTGACGTTAAGTATAACAGCCGCACTACTCCTTGCTTCGTGTGGAAATGATACTGCAACGGATACGAATAATAAAATTACGAAAAACGAAACGAAATCAAAAGCAGCTCTATCAATAACAGATATGGCTGGTCGCGATGTTTCTTTTGATAAAAAACCAGAACGAATTATTGCGCTGACGAATGCCGATATGAATATTATCTATGCACTAGGCGGAACGGTGGTTGGTCGCCAAACGACGGACGCAAGTGGTGTTCCTGATGGCGCGAAAAAGGCAACAGAAGTCGGAAATACCCATGATTTAAACTTAGAAAAAATTGCCGCTCTTGGTGCAGATGCGATTGTAGCAAGTTCTGAGCAAAATTTAAAAGATGTTCCCGCGCTGGAAGGCGTTGGCCCAAAAGTCGTTTTAACTGGAGCAAATTCGATTGACGAAATCAAAAAACAAACAGCCGTACTTGGCGAACTTTTAGGTAAAGAAACGAAAGCCAAAGAGTTAGAAGCAAATATTGATCAAAAGGTAGCAGAAGTGAAGCAAAAGCAACAAGGCAAAAAAGTACGCGCGCTTCTTGTTCTTGGAGCTCCTGGAAGTAACTACGCCGCACTTCCATCTTCGTTAAGCGGAAATGTGTTAGAAATTGCTGGCGGAGAAAATGTCGCGAAAGATTTTAAAGGTGTGGAAAACTTTCCGCAATATGCTTCGATAAATGTAGAAAAAATTGTTGCAGCTGATCCGGAAGTAATCTTCTTAATGATTCACGGTGGAGACGAAAAAGAAACAGAAGCAGCTTTTAAGAAAGAAATGAAACAAAATCAAGCTTGGAACTCAACAAGCGCCGTTAAAAATGATCATATTGTCGTACTTCCGGCAGAACTTTTCGGAACGAATCCCGGTATAAAAATTGATCAAGCATTGGATTATATGACAGATGAATTAAATAAGGTGGATAACTAATGACAACTGTGAAGGCGCACGATCCGCGGCGAAAACGTAGACGGATAACTTTTATTGTAGTAATTGTTTTACTTATTTTAGCTTTTTTCTACGGGCTGACAACGGGGTCCGTGAAAGTTACATATAGTGACGCTTGGCAAACTTTGACTGGCGGCGGAAGTGATTTAGCGAATCAATTGATTTGGAATTTGCGTTTGCCACGGTTGTTAATTGCTTTCTTAGTCGGGGCAGCGCTGGCGATTGCTGGTTGTTTGCTACAAGGAGTCATGCGAAATCCGTTAGCTGACCCAGGAGTGATTGGAGTTTCAGCGGGTGGTGGATTTGTGGCGATTTTAATGACGCTAGCATTTCCGGCATTAGCTTCTTTTGTTCCAATTGGGGCGTTTTTAGGAGCATTTGGTACGGCGATTTTGATTTATTTACTAGCGTGGGATCGTGGTGTTTCGCCGTTACGTGTCATTTTGTCCGGTGTGGCGATTAATGCCTTTATTGGGGCGATGACTTCTGGCGTAATGGTGCTTTATAGCAACCGGGTCCAAAGTGTTATCTCGTGGATGACCGGGACGCTTTCTGGTAAAAGTTGGTATCATTTGGATATGATTTGGCCGTATATGTTGGTTGGTTTTGTTTTAAGTGGTTTTGCGATTCGTTCTTCTAATGTATTGCTACTTGGGGACGATGCGGCGAAATTGCTTGGCTTTTCCGTAGAACGACATCGCTTTTTCATCATTATGTTAGCGGCGTTTCTAAGTGGTGTTGCGGTCAGCGTAGCCGGATTGATTGGTTTCGTTGGACTGGTTGTACCACATATTTTCCGTTTGATTATCGGCAATGACTACAAGTATTTACTGCCATTATCGGCACTCGGCGGGGCGTTATTAGTTGGCTTTGCTGATACAGCGGCGAGAAGTTGGTTTGGATCGATCGAACTTCCGGTGGGGATTTTACTAGCAATGATTGGCGCACCATTCTTCTTATTCCTACTACAAAGAGGGAGGGTTGCTTCATGAAACCAGCATTAGAACTAAAAAATGTTTCTTTCTCGCGTAAAAGAGATTTTGAAATGAAAGCCGTGAATGCGCTTATCCCAGAAGGCAAAATCACGACACTTATCGGCCCAAATGGCTCGGGGAAATCAACTATGCTTCGTTTAATGATGCACCTTTTGAAACCGGATAGTGGAGAAATTTTACTGGATGACAAAAATATTACTGAGATACCTTCCAAAGATTTAGCGAAAAAAATGACGATGTTATCGCAGGCGCCAGAAGGATTGGTGGATGTGATGGTGCATGACTTGGTTGCTTACGGTCGCTTGCCACATCGGAGTTGGCTTTCTACTTTGCAAGAAGAGGATGAGGATGTAATTCAGTGGGCAATTAAGGTGTGTAATTTAGAAGAACTAGCGTATCGACCGCTGCATTCATTGTCGGGCGGGGAACGTCAACGCGCCTGGCTAGCAATGGCTCTCGCGCAGAAAACACCGATTTTACTACTAGATGAACCTACCACCTACTTAGATATTGCGCACCAACTGGAATTGTTAGATTTACTCGTTCATTTAAATAAAGAATATAATTTAACTATCGTACTCGTTTTACATGATTTAAATCAAGCGGCAATTTATAGTGATTATGTTTTTGTATGTGAAAATGGACAATTAGTCAAAAATGGTACGCCTAGAGAAGTCTTCACAACGAAACTACTTCACGATGTTTTCCATATTACAGCTGATATTACCGAAAAAGATGGCAAACAGCATATTCATCCACTTGCTTCGACCCGATTTGAATATTAAAGAAAACAGAAAGAAGATTAGAATTTAGTGAAAAAGCTTCCTATCCAAGGTAAACTTTATTATAATAGATGAAGGCTGTTGCTCTTTTTAAGAATAGCAGCCTTTTTACATTTAAATTTAAACATAAAAGGACGGAAAACAATGGCTAGAAATAGAAAAAAGGCAGTTCGAGTAGATTATTCGATTATATTTTTAATGATGTTGCTTTGTGTTATTGGTCTTGTGGCGATTTATGTTGCTGGACTTGTTAACGACCAATATACAAATAATTTCTTATTGCAACAGTCTATTTGGATTGTTATTTCTACTGGAGTAGTTGTTGTTATTGTACTTTTTTTCGACTATGATAAACTGCAATGGGCGGCGTACTATCTTTATGGAATTGGTAACTTACTGCTTGTGCTTGTATTAATTGTTGGTGACGAGCGAAAAGGTTCCAAGAGTTGGATTAGTATAGGATCGCTTGGAAGTCTGCAACCATCGGAATTAATGAAAAGTTTTTTAATTTTAGCACTTGCAAAAGTAATTTGGGACCATAATAAAAAATATAAATTACATACCGTAAACTTAGATATGCAATTACTTTTAAAAATAGGTATTGTTTCTATTCTTCCGCTAGGTCTAGTAGCGCTTCAACCGGACTTGGGAACGATTTTAGTTTTTATTGCTATTATTGTTGGTATGGTATTTATTAGTGGCGTTACTTGGAAAATTTTATTACCAGTTTTTAGTTCGATTGCGCTCATTGGTGGGACTTTAATCTATTTAGTTATGTATAATCAAGCATTCTTACAAAAATTAGGATTCAAACCGTACCAATTTAAACGTATCACTTCTTGGCTAAGACCGGAAGAGGATCCGCTTGGTGATGGGATGCAGTTGCTGCGTTCGATGCAGGCGATTGGTTCGGGGCAACTGCAAGGGAATGGAATAGGTAACCAGGCGATTGCGATTCCGGAAAACCATAATGATTTTATTTTCTCTATTATTGGTGGAAATTTCGGTTTCATTGGTGGCTGTGTGCTTATTATGTTATACTTTTTACTGATTTACCAAATAATTCGAGTGGCTTTAGATATTAATATTCCTTTTTACTCGTATATTTGTACGGGTGTTTGCTCGATGATTTTATTTCACGTTTTAGAAAATATCGGGATGACGATTGGTCTTCTTCCAATTACCGGTATTCCACTACTTTTTGTCAGTTATGGGGGAAGCTCACTTCTTGGCGCGTTTATGGCACTTGGGCTCGTGTTATCGGCGAGATATAATGCTCCAGAAGTTAACTTAGGAAAAGGAAATCGTTTCATGTGATTTTCTTTTTTAAACTGTTTGGGAGAAAGAGTTAGTTTTGCTTATACAAACCAACCAGTAAGGAGTAATTAAATAATGAATCAACAAAATAAACTAGCTGGACGCATTGATTACGGGATTGTTTTATCGATGATGTTACTTATGATAATCAGTTTGGTGTCCATTTATAGTGCACAATTAACAAATAATCAATACGACGCTAACTTTGTTGTAAAGCAAGGTATGTGGTTCGTGGTTTCGACCTTTGCGATTATTGTCGTGATGCAACTAGATTATGACCGGCTTACGAAATGGGCTTATTACTTTTACGGACTAGGTCTATTTTTACTTGTATTTGTGTTGCTCTTTGGGAAAGAAGTAAAGGGCGCGAAAAGCTGGATTGTTATTCCGTTTTTAGGGAACATTCAGCCATCTGAGGTTGTAAAAGTAATACTGATTGTTGTTTTAGCCAAAGTGATTTGGGATCATAACCGGACGTATAAGGTTCATAATTTTAAATTGGATGCTTGGTTACTAACTAAAATCGGCTTATTTACTTTAATACCACTTATTCTAATTATGTTGCAACCCGATTTAGGGACGGCGCTTGTATTTATCGCCATTATGTCAGGAATGATTCTTATTTCCGGGATTACTTGGAAAATTATCGTGCCGCTCTTTGGTTCGATTGCGGCGATTGGGACGGCGCTGATTTGGATGGTTATTTATCATCAGAATTGGCTAACGAGTCTTGGTTTCAAGCCGTATCAATTTGAACGGATTACGACTTGGATAAATCCGGAAAATGACCCTCAAGGCGGGGGCTATCAGGTGCTGCGAGCGATGACGGCAATTGGTTCCGGGCAGATTTCGGGAAACGGTGCGGGATATGACGCAATCGCTATTCCGGAAAATCACAATGACTTTATTTTTACAATTGTAGCCGGCGATTATGGCTTTATTGGCGCTAGTATTTTACTGGCAATTTATTTCTTACTCATTTACCAAATTATTCGTGTCGCACTCGATGTCGCTGTACCATTTTATTCTTATATTTGTACGGGTGTTGTTATGATGTTAATGTTCCACGTGCTGGAAAATGTTGGTATGAATATCGGTTTACTTCCGATTACGGGTATTCCGCTTCCGTTTATTAGTTACGGTGGTAGTGCGCTGCTCGGGAATATGATGGCAGTCGGGCTCGTTCTCGGGATAAGGTTCAACTTTAAGAAATCGATGTTTGAAGTGAAAGAAGAAAATCACGCATCTTAAAATGAGAAATACAGAAGTCGAAATGGGCTTTTGTATTTTTTGGAATCATAATGAATGCGCTTTCAAAAAGTCTGTTTTTTTCTAAGTGTTGCCATTTGTACTTTCTGAAAAAATGCACTATGATAGTAGTAGAATGCAATCGGAGGGAGAGACAAAATGATTAATTTTTATTGGTATCCAAAATGTAGCACCTGCAAGAAAGCAAAAGCATGGCTTGAGAATGAACATGTTGATTTTAAAGAAGTAGACATTAAAACAGAAACCCCGACTGCCAAGGAATTACAACAATGGCATGAAGCTAGCGGGCTTCCAATCCGTCGTTTCTTTAATACAAGTGGGATTAAATATCGCGAACTTGGCTTGAAAGATAAACTCGATACACTTTCGCCGGAAGAAGCTTATGAATTGCTTGCTTCAGATGGTATGCTAATCAAACGACCACTAACAACAAACGGCAAAGAAGTGACGCTTGGTTTTAAAGAAGAAGATTTTGAAGCAACTTGGAAATAGTCAATATAGATAATCGCACGAAAAAGGAGGAGTTTTGAAATGAGTTTACCAAAAGACTTATTGTACACAGAAGAACATGAATGGGTGAAAGCGGACGATGGTAGTTATGTTATTGGGATTACTGACTTTGCTCAAGATCAATTAGGGGATATCGTGTTTGTTGAATTGCCAGAAGTTGGCGATACTGTAGCGAAAGGCGACTCAATTGGGAGCATTGAATCTGTAAAAACAGTATCTGATTTTTACGCACCAGTAACTGGTAAAGTAGTTGCTGTTAATGAAACGTTAGAAGATGAACCAGAATTAATTAATAGTAATCCATACGATACAGGCTGGATTTTAAAACTTGAAGAAGTAGAAGAAGCAGACGTAACGGCTCTTTTATCAAGTGATGATTATGAAAAAGTATTAGATTAATTTTTTAGAAAGCCGGCTTGGGATAACCGAAGCTGGCTTTTTTTGATAGGAGGCGTTTTTTCTGGAAATTTGGGAAAAAGAAACTTTAAGAGCGGCGCAAAAAAATGGCGCGGACTTTGTTGTTTTCTTTTTTACGCCGATGTGTGGTAGCTGCCAGATAGCAAGTCGCTTGGTGGACATGGTTTTGGAGGCAGACGGCATTAATCATGAAGTCGCAAAAGTAGACTTGAATTATGTGCCTGATATTGCCCAAAGCTTAGAAATCACTTCTGTCCCAGCGTTGGTGAAATTTAAAAACGGCCAACCGATAGATTTGAGCTATCAATTGCACGATGCAACTGCTATTTTTGAATTCCTGTATAGCAAGTAATACAGGAATTTTTTCTGTGTTAAAATTTGCCCTTACGCAAAAAAGTTTCGCAACCGATATAGACCTGTATTTAGCTAAAAACATTGCTATAGACACAATTCTGCTGCTTGTGGTAAGATGTTCAAGTTGTTAAATTAAGTGTTTTATAAAGAGAGATTTTTAGTGAAACATAAAATATCGGAGGCTTTTTCTATGAACCATTCTAATCTTACTATTTTATCTGTGTGTAGTAATTTTGTTATTGTTGTACTTAAATTGATTGTCGGCTTTTTTACGGGTTCAGTGGCAGTGATTTCTGAGGGGATTCACTCGTCCATGGACTTATTTGCGTCAATCATTACATTCTTCTCCATCCGGATTTCTAATCAACCGGCCGATGAAGATCATCCATATGGACATGGGAAAGCAGAAAATATTGCAGGGACAATTGAAACTTTACTGATTTTCGTGGCGGGTATTTGGATTATTGTTGAATCCGTTAATAAACTAGTAAATCCACACGAAATTCGTTTTCCGGCGCTTGGTATTATGGTGATGCTATTTGGTGCTATCATTAATATTATTGTGTCACGTGTGATTAAAAAAGCAGCTGATGAAGCTAATTCAGTTGCAATGAAATCCAATGCGCTACATTTATATACTGATGTTTTCACCTCGCTTGGTATTGCGCTTAGTTTATTCCTTGTATACATAACTGGCTGGCTTTGGTTAGATCCAGTCATTGCGATTTTAACGGCGTTTTACATCATGTATGAGGCATATAAACTGTTAAAAGAGTCTTTCCCGCCATTAATGGATAAACGCTTATCTACGGACGAAGAAGAAGCTATTAAGCAGATTATTTTAGCGCATAAAACTAAATTTATTGAATTTCATGATTTTCGTTCAAGACGGGCTGGAGCAGAGGAATATATTGATTTTCATTTAGTCGTATCTTCCACTATGACAATCGAAAGTGCGCATTCGCTTTGTGATGAAATTGAGGCAGAGATTATGGGTTTTTATGCGAAAGCGGAGGTTCTTATCCACTTAGAACCAGAAGAAAAGCGCGTATTTACTAGAATTTGACACAGGCTCTTTCTATTCGATTTGTTGCTAAAGTGTTACAATAGTAGAAATAAGAATGGAAAGGACAATGAGTATGACAACTTCTATTTTAATTGCGGATGATGATAAAGAAATTGTTGATTTAGTGAAATTATATTTGCAAAATGAAGGATATACGATTTATCAAGCGTACGATGGTGCGGAAGTATGGCGTTTAGTGCAAGAAAAACAGCCAACTTTAGTGATATTAGATATAATGATGCCGGAAATGAACGGCTTAGAAGTATGCCGATTAATGAGAGATAATGGGATTTTAACACCCATTTTAATGCTAAGTGCCAAAGCAGAAGACAACGATAAAATTATGGGGCTTTTAACAGGAGCGGATGATTACATGGTCAAACCGTTCAACCCCCTAGAGCTTTCTGTACGTGTAAAAGCGATTCTAAGAAGAATGCAGCAAATGAGCCAAGTGGAGCCAGTTAGCCAAGACAAAGTCATTATCGGACCTATTGTGGTTGATCGAGGCCTACATGTAGTAACCGTTAGTGGAAAAGAACTGCATTTGACGACTTCGGAATTTGATATTTTATTTTTACTAGCAAGTGAACCTGGTCGCGTCTTTAGTTCCGAATATATTTTTGAGAAAATTTGGCAAGAAAAAGCACTTGGAGCAAGTAAAACGGTCATGGTTCATATCAGTAATTTGCGCGATAAATTGCGAGAGGCGATGGGCGGCGAAAATGTGATTAAGACCATTTGGGGAGTAGGGTACAAAATTGAAATCTAAACTGGAAATGTTGTTTACGAAAATTAGCCATGTGATGAATATTTGGCAGGCGACTTTTTTTGCAGTTATTTCTTGGGTTTTGGCTTTGCTTACTATCCAAACTATCTACTTATGGAGCATTTCCATCCGGGATGATTCACTTTTTTTACGGGAAGTATCACAAGCAATCGTGCAATTATTTGGAACGAATAAATATACGCGCATTATGCAATCTTTTTGGATGTTATCGCTGAAATTTTTGATTATCTTTTTAATCGCCTGTTTATTCTTTTCCTTTTTCTATCGTTTGATGCGTCATAGAATATTGAAAAAGCAACTACGGACGATTAATTTTGCGCTAAATGATGGAAAACCGGTTGACACAGAAAGTTTTGTGCCAGAAATTCAAGAACTTGAACGTAACATTGAAAATATGCGGGAACGGCAGAAAAAATTAATGCAGCAAGAAGAGCAAGCCCAGCAAGCCAGAAATGACTTGATTACGAATGTTTCGCACGATTTGCGGACACCACTGACGTCCATTTTAGGCTATTTAAGTTATATTCATGAAGATCGTTATCGTGATGAAATTGAGCTGCGTTATTATACAGAACTTGTTTACGGAAAAGCGCGCCATTTGCATAAATTGATTGATGATTTATTTTCTTATACGCGGCTTGATAGCGTGGAATACCGATTGAAGAAAGATGAGTTGGATATTGTTGAACTTCTCAGACAGTTAGTGGCGGAATATGATGGTCGAGCAGCAGAACGGAATATGCAGATTGTCGAACATTTTGATGCCAACAAATTAATTATCGGCGGCGATGGCAACCAAATCATGCGCTTATTTGAGAATTTATTTTCGAATGCCCTTAGATACGGAGAAGGCAATAAACAAATCGATGTAAGTGCCAAAAAAGAAGATAATATGGCGGTTATTCGCGTGACGAACTACGGCGAAGAAATCCCGAATGTTGATTTACCATACTTGTTCGAACGTTTTTATAAAGTAGATAAAAACCGGACGACAACCGGCACGGGCTTAGGGCTTGCGATTGCTAAGTCTATCGTCGAAAAACATGGCGGGATTGTTACTGCAGAAAGTAAACACCGCAAAACCAGTTTTATCGTCAAATTGCCACTGATTTAATCTTTAACAATTCTTAAATGTTTCTTTCCTCGTGATTTATGTTCTTTCGGTAGAATATAAATCACGGAGGAGAGGAAAATGAAAAAACATATTGTTTTAATTGTTGTTGCTTGCATCACGGTGATTGCTGTATTTATGTACATAGTTCAAGTGAATAATAACGAACTAAAATATCAAAATAGAGCGCAAATCAAAATAGCCTCTCAAATGGCTAGTGAAGATGAATTGGGAGATAGTTGTATAGTTAGTGAAATAACTTACAAATAAATCAGTATAAGTAAAAAAGTTATTGACAAAGTTTGCGAGACAAGGTAATATGAAAAAACAAGAAACGTCACTATAGTCACAAATGAAGTGATTTAATAATATGTAGAAATCTTATCCAGAGTGGTGGAGGGAAATGCCCTATGAAACCCAGCAACCTAAACAGTAATTCATTATGTGTTTAAGGTGCTAAGTCATGCAGAACAACCAATTGTTCTGAAAGATGAGAAGGAAGCTAGTCCATTTGAAAAAATGCTGCCTTTCTGCTCATCAGCAGAGAGGCTTTTTTGTATATCAGAATGTAGAAAAGGTGATAGAGATGATTACGTTACAGAACGTTGTAAAAGAATATGCGTCTAGAAACAACAAAGTTCTCGCAGTCGACCATGTCGATTTAGAAATTGAACAAGGCGAGATTTTTGGTGTAGTTGGTTATTCCGGAGCGGGAAAAAGTACGCTTATTCGGATGTTTAATGGTCTAGAACTACCGACAGAAGGAACGGTCGAAGTCGACAATTTACTGATTAGCCAAATTCGCGGCGGAAAGCTAAGAAAAGCTCGTCAACAAATCGGGATGATTTTCCAACATTTTAATTTATTATGGTCACGAACCGTTGCAGAAAATATTGCTTTTCCACTAGAAATCGCAGGTGTACGCGGTGAAAAAAGACGTTTCCGTGTAAATGAACTCATCCGTCTGGTTGGCTTGGAAGGTAAAGAAAACGCCTATCCAGCAGAACTAAGCGGTGGGCAAAAACAACGGGTCGGCATTGCAAGAGCACTTGCCAATAACCCAAAAGTGTTGCTTTGTGATGAAGCAACGTCCGCACTCGATCCACAAACAACCGATGAAGTGTTAGAACTCCTCCTAGATATCAATAAACGCCTCAACTTAACAATCATCGTTATCACCCATGAAATGCATGTTATCCGAAAAATTTGTAATCGCGTCGCAGTAATGGAAAACGGAAAAGTTGTCGAACTTGGCGACGTATTAGATGTTTTCCGCCACCCCCAAGAAAAAGTAACGCAGCGCTTCGTTCGCCAAGTTACTGACTCAGATGAAACCGAAGAACTCATTCACTTACTCCTAGATAATTACTCCGAAGGCAAAATCGTCAAACTACTCTTTATGAGCGAAAATGCCACCCAACCAGTCATATCCCAAGTAGCAAAAGAAAATGATGTGTTGCTAAATGTCCTTCACGGCAACTTAACTCAAACGCAAAACGGCGCATACGGAACGCTTTATGTACAAGTTTTAGGTACAGATGATGCGATAAATGCGAGTCTAACACAGCTACGTCAACTTAAAGTAGAAACGGAAGTGTTAGAACGATGAGCAAATTACAAGAATTATTTCCAAATGTTGATTTTCAAATGATGTGGGTCGCAACCCAAGAAACGCTTTATATGACGCTAACTTCATTGTTTGCAGTTTTCTTACTAGGGATTGTTTTAGGTTTACTGCTATTTTTAACAAATAATAAAAAACATGCTGGGGCGCGCATTCTTTACTGGGTAACAGCAATCTTAGTCAACGTGTTCCGTTCCATACCATTTATTATTTTAATCGTACTACTTTTACCGATGACAAAATCGCTTGTCGGCACGGTAATCGGGCCAAAAGCAGCACTACCAGCTTTGATTATCTCGGCTGCTCCGTTCTATGGTCGGATGGTAGAAATTGCCTTTCGTGAAGTAGATAAAGGGGTTATCGAGGCAGCAAAATCGATGGGCGCAAACATGTTTACCATTATCGGTAAAGTGCTTATCCCAGAAGCTTTGCCAGCGATTATTTCTGGTATTACAGTGACAGCAATTTCGCTCGTTGGTTTCACAGCGATGGCAGGTGTCATTGGTGCAGGTGGTCTCGGAAATGCGGCGTATCTAGAAGGCTTTCAACGTGGCCAACCTGATGTAACCGTACTTGCGACCATTATTATCTTAATTATCGTCTTTATTTTCCAGTTTATCGGCGACTTCCTAACAAAACGAACCGACAAACGCTAACTAATGTATATGAAGAAATTTATATAAAAAACGCGGAATCCCCGCAAAAAAGGAGAGAATTTCATGAAAAAGGTTCTTGGTTTAATTTTCACATTAAGTTTAGTTTTAGTACTTACAGCTTGCGGTGGTTCCTCAGATAAAGCTTCATCTAGCAAAGACGATAACAAATTGGTAGTGGGAGCTTCGAATACACCACATGCCCAAATTTTAGAACAAGCCAAACCGATTTTGAAAGAAAAAGGAATTGACTTGAAAATTGTTAAATATACAGATTACGTTATGCCTAATAAAGCCCTAGACGAAGGCGATTTAGATGCTAACTACTTCCAACATAAACCATATCTTGAACTAGAAGAAAAAGAAAAAGGTTACAAATTTGCTGATGTTGGCGCAATTCACATCGAACCAATGGGTCTTTATTCTAAAAAAGTAAAAAACATTAAAGATCTAAAAGACGGCGCGCAAGTATTGCTTTCTAACTCGAAATCTGACTGGCCGCGTGTTATCGGTATTTTTGTAGACAATGGTCTTTTAACGTTGAAAGATGGCGTGAAACCACAAGATGCAACATTTGATGATATTAAAGACAATCCGAAAAACCTGAAATTCAAATACGATTTTGACCCAGCTTACTTGATGACTGCTTACAATAACGAAGAAGGCGATGTTGTAGCAATTAACTCAAACTTTGTTGTAGACCAAGGCTTAAACCCTTCTAAAGATGCTATTGCAATCGAAAGCAAAGACTCTCCATACGCGAATATCGTTGTAACTACTGAGAAGAAAAAAGATGATAAAAACATTAAAGAGCTAGTAAAAGTATTACACTCTAAAGAAATTCAAGATTATATTACGAAAGAATGGGACGGCGCAGTTGTTCCAGTTGATAAATAAAATAGAAAAAACCATTTACCGAGTTGGTAAATGGTTTTTTTTATTGGTTGGTGCTTAAATATAATTTTAGTCCATCAGAAATGGCTTTATCCAGTTCTTTTTTGGAAACAATGTCTTTACTTTCTGGCATTGGAGGAACTTTTTCGTAATTGAGCATATCAACCGTTGTTGTGAAGTTCATTAAGTCTTTTGTTTTAGTATCTTCAAATTTAGTAGTAATAGTCGCTTTACTAAAGCCTTTTTTGCTGTCAGGCGTTAATGTTAAATTGAAATCCAATGTTTGTGCTTCGTTATCTGTTAGTTCTTTCAAAGCTGTTTGGACGCTTTTTTGTGTGGCATTCCATTTTTTCTGTGCTGCTTTTTGCGTGCTGCCATTAATTTCTGAAATAAGTGCGACAATATTTCCGTTATCATTAAGCTCTGTGAAAACGGCATTGATTAAGTCGCTGATTTCATTTTTAGATAATTTTAGAACAACATCACCGTTATCTTTGGAGGTGAAATGCTGATCGTCTAGGTCATTTAGATAACTGTAAATCGCAATGCCGGCATCTTCTTCAATCTTCTTCAATTCTTTTGCTTGGCGGTCGACGGTCTCAGTATCAATGGTTTGATTGGAAAAGTTTTGGATCGTTTCGAATAAATTTAGGTATTTTGGTTTTAAATCTTTGTTTTGTTCAAGTACTTGATTGAAAATTTTCGCTGCTGATTCTGGTAGTATATTCGAGATGCTGTCAGAATCGTCATAGATATCCGATACAGGAATATATGCTTTTCCGTCGTCACTGTTTTGTAATGCGTGTACAGTTAAGTCAAGTGGCTGTTCGCCTTTCCAGTGGACGGTGTATGCACTATACGAAGAGGCGGAATCGCTATCAACGGAAATTTTATATTGAATGTTTGATTTTTTAAGTTGGTTTAAGTCAATTTCAGGTCCAAGTTGTTCTACATAACCCTCAGAAAGGTCGTTCACTTGGAAAGTTACGTTCGTTGTATATTGTCGATTTTCAGCTGTTTTTTGCAAGGCAGCAGTGAAGTCGGACTTAGGGGAGCTACACCCAGATAAAGTGGCTAAAAGCAATACAAAGATGGTCGCAGCCATTATTGCTTTCTTCATATTTTAAATTCTCCTTCAATAATTAATCGTTTGTTACAAAAAAGTTATTATGTTGCAATTTTGTTACGTTACAACAATACCATATATAAATGAGATATACAATCCCTTTTTTATGGTGAAAAAGCCCTGTCTTTTATTGGTATAGTGCGTTATATCGTTTAGGTTGTCGATTCTCAAATAAAATAGAAATAATGATAATGCTAGAAAACTGGAAAAAAACGCTTATTAATAGTAGAATGAAGGGGAGAATGCGAAGAATACTGGTTTTTATAGTTGTAATCAGATTAGAATTATACTAAACTAGGATTATGCAAATTTTACACTAGGGAGGACTTTTTTTATGGCAACTTTAAAGATTCAAGATTTACACGTTGAAATAGAAGGAAAAGAAATTTTGAAGGGTGTTAACCTTGAAATTTCAACTGGCGAAATCCATGCTATCATGGGACCAAATGGAACAGGTAAATCTACGTTGTCCTCAGCTATTATGGGGCATCCAAAATATGAAGTAACACAAGGAACAATCACACTTGACGGGGAAGATGTACTCGAAATGGAAGTAGACGAACGCGCTCGTGCAGGTCTTTTCTTAGCGATGCAATATCCAAGTGAAATTAGCGGTGTTACAAATGCTGAATTCATTCGTGCAGCAATCAACAGCCGTCGTGAAGAAGGCGACGAAATTCCAGTTATGCAATTTATCCGTAAATTAGATGCAAAAATGGAAATTTTAGATATGGATGAAGAAATGGCAGAACGTTATTTAAATGAAGGATTTTCAGGCGGAGAGAAAAAACGCAATGAAATCTTGCAATTATTAATGATTGAGCCAAAATTAGCGATTTTAGATGAAATTGACTCCGGTCTTGATATCGATGCGCTTAAAGTTGTTTCTAAAGGTGTAAATGAAATGCGCGGCGAAGGATTTGGCTGCTTAATCATTACCCATTACCAACGTTTACTGAACTACATCACACCAGACTTTGTTCACGTAATGATGCAAGGTAAAGTAGTGAAAGAAGGCGGACCTGAACTTGCGAAACGTTTAGAAGCAGAAGGGTACGACTGGATTAAACAAGAGCTTGGAATCGAACTTGAGGAAGAAGAAGCAGTAGACCAACAATAAGGAAGTGAGGTTAAAATCATGGCACAAAATATGACAATTAAAGATGATTTTATCCACGCTTTTTCAAGTAATGCGAACGAACCGGATTGGTTTTTAGATATCCGTCGCAATGCTTTTAAAGCTTACGGGGAACTGGACTTGCCTTTTGTGGATAAAACAAAAATTACTCGCTGGAATTTCACGAAGTTTGAGACGTTTGTACCTTTTAAAGAGGGTGTAACGAATGAAGCTTTACCGGAAAAAGTAGCGAATTTAGTTGATTTAGATAATAAAGAAGCCAATTTTTACGTTCAAATGGATGAAAGACCTGCGAGACTTCAGTTGCAACAAGAACTAGTTGACCAAGGCGTTATTTTTACAGATATTATTTCCGCTGTGAAAA
The DNA here is from genome assembly GCF_014229645.1 of Listeria swaminathanii. GTDB lineage: Bacteria > Bacillota > Bacilli > Lactobacillales > Listeriaceae > Listeria > Listeria swaminathanii. The sequence goes on from NZ_JAATOD010000004.1 coordinate 197,286, forward strand.
ACCATCCTGAACTTGTGAAAAAATACTTCATGAAAGATGCAGTGCAAGTGAACGAACACAAACTGACTGCTTTTCATGCGGCTTTAGTGAACGGCGGGATCTTCCTTTATGTTCCTAAAAATGTCGAAGTGAAAGCGCCAATTCAAGCTGTTTTTGTACAAGATAAAGCAGAATCTCCACTAGTTAACCATGTGTTGCTTGTAGCGGATGATAATAGCTCGGTTACTTATGTGGAAAACTATGTAACGGTTAATAACGAGCCTAAAGGGATTGTTAGCATTGTTGAAGAAGTAATTGCTGAGAAAAATGCGCGGATTACTTTTGGTGGCGTGGATAATCTTGCAAGTGAAGTTACTGCTTATGTGAACCGTCGCGGACACATTGGAACAGATAGCCAAATTGAATGGGCACTTGGTCTAATGAACGATGGCGATACAATTAATGAGAACGTAACAAACCTAATGGGAGACGGCTCTTCTGCTGATGTGAAAACGGTGACTGTTGGACGCGGTAAGCAAACGCAAAACGTGACAACACGCGTGACGCATTACGGTAAAGCTTCTAATGGTACGATTTTATCTCATGGGGTTATGAAAGAAAGAGCGACAACTATTTTTAACGGAATTGGTCACATTAAACATGGCGCTTCTAAATCTGATGCACAACAAGAATCACGTGTACTCATGCTTAGTCCTGAAGCGCGCGGTGATGCGAACCCAATTTTATTAATCGATGAAAATGACGTAGTAGCAGGACATGCGGCTTCTGTTGGACGCGTGGATCCGTTACAATTATTCTATTTGATGAGTCGCGGGATTTCTCAAAAAGAAGCAGAAAGATTAGTTATTCACGGCTTCTTAGATCCAGTCGTTCGTCAGTTACCAATCGAAAGCGTAAAAACGATGCTTCGTGAAGTAATCGAAGGGAAAGTGCGTTAAATGATTGATATCCAAAAAATTCGGGCGGATTTTCCTATTTTAGCTCAAGAAATAAATGAAAAACCGCTAGCTTATTTAGATAATGCTGCCACTTCACAAAAGCCAAAACAAGTTATCGAAGCATTAACGCATTACTATCAGTTTGATAATGCTAATGTTCACCGCGGCGTGCATACACTTGCGGCTAGAGCGACAGATGCCTATGAATCAGCTCGTTCTAAAGTAGCCAAGTTTATTCATGCTCGCGAAGTAGCGGAAATTATTTTCACTAGAGGTACTACTTCGGCGATTAATTTAGTTGCAGATAGTTACGGTGAAGCAAATATTGAAGCTGGCGATGAGATTGTTATTTCTTATTTAGAGCATCATTCTAATTTGATTCCGTGGCAACAACTAGCTAAACGCAAGGGCGCGGTTTTGAAATATATCGAGCTAGAAGAAGATGGAACGATTTCTGTTGATCAAGCGAAAAAAGCGATTGGCGAGAAAACGAAAATCGTTGCGCTAGCACATGTTTCTAATGTTCTAGGGACAATCACGCCAATGAAGGAAATCGCAGCACTGGCTCATAAATTTGGAGCAGTCATTCTCGTTGACGGCGCGCAAGCTGTGCCGCACATGGAAGTGAATGTGGTAGATTTAGACGCTGACTTTTATGCTTTTTCAGGGCATAAAATGATGGCTCCTACTGGCATTGGCGCTTTGTATGGCAAACGTGAATTGCTTGATGCGATGGAACCTACCGAATTTGGCGGAGAAATGATTGATTTTGTTGAATTATACGATTCGACTTGGAAAGAACTACCTTGGAAATTTGAAGCCGGAACACCGATTATTGGCGGAGCAATTGCGCTAGGTGCGGCGATTGATTACTTGGCAGAAGTCGGACTCGAAAACATTCACGCACATGAACAAGCATTAGCCAGCTATGCGATTGAAGAAATGAGCAAAATCGAAGGCATTACCATTTACGGGCCGAAAGACGCGAGTAAACGTTGTGGTTTAGTGACTTTTAATTTAGAAGGCGCGCATCCACACGATATTGCGACTATTTTGGACGAAGATGGGGTGGCGATTCGAGCTGGTCATCACTGTGCACAACCGTTGATGAAATGGCTGGACGTTTCTTCCACAGCTCGCGCAAGCTTTTATATTTATAATACAAAAGAAGAAATTGATGCGCTTATAGATGGCCTCAAGTTAACAAAGGAGTATTTTGGATTATGACAAGCCGGAAATTAGATCAGCTTTATAGACAAGTCATTATGGATCACTATAAAAATCCGCGCAATAATGGAGAGCTCCCAGATAGCGATGTAACAATCGACCTCAACAACCCGACATGCGGTGATCAAATTCATCTTCATTTAAAAATGGATGGTGACAAAATCGTTGCGGCAAAATTCACTGGTAGCGGCTGTTCGATTTCGATGGCCTCTGCTTCGATGATGACGCAAAGCATTATCGGGAAAACCGAGAAAGAAGCACTAAAAATGTCCCGCGAATTTTCAGAAATGGTGCAAGGTCACGACCATGAAACAATTGATGAATACGGCGACGTTGAAGCGCTTGCTGGAGTTGCAAAATTCCCAGCAAGAATCAAATGTGCGACTCTTTCATGGAAAGCAATGGAGAGAGCGATTTTTGAAAAAGAAGGAACAAAATAAGTAGCGAAAAGGAGGATACGACATGACTGAAATTCCAGAAATTGGCGAATACCAATATGGATTCCATGACAAAGATACCTCTGTGTTCCGTACAGAACGCGGATTAACAGAAAAAGTAGTAAGAGAAATTTCCAATATTAAAGAAGAACCAGAATGGATGCTAGAATTCCGTTTGAAGTCTTTAGAGCAATTTTATAAAATGCCAATGCCAACTTGGGGTGGCGACCTGTCAGAACTGAAGTTTGAAGACATCACTTACTACGTGAAACCGTCCGAACAAACCGTACGTTCTTGGGATGAAGTTCCAGAAGAAATTAAGCGTACTTTTGACAAACTGGGTATCCCTGAAGCTGAGCAAAAATATTTAGCTGGGGCATCTGCGCAGTATGAATCCGAAGTAGTTTATCACAATATGAAGCAAGACCTAGAAGATTTAGGGATTGTCTTTAAAGATACCGATTCAGCTTTAAAAGAAAACGAAGATATTTTCAAAGAATACTTCGCAAAAGTAATTCCACCAAGCGACAACAAATTCGCAGCGCTAAACTCAGCAGTTTGGTCTGGTGGATCATTCATCTACGTACCACCAGGTATCAAAGTCGATACGCCGCTTCAAGCTTATTTCCGCATCAACTCGGAAAACATGGGGCAATTTGAACGGACATTAATTATCGTCGACGAAAATGCCAGCGTAAACTACGTGGAAGGCTGTACGGCTCCCGTTTATACAACGAATTCCCTTCACTCAGCTGTCGTGGAAATCATTGTAAAACCAGGCGCTTACTGCCGTTACACAACCATCCAAAACTGGGCAAATAACGTTTATAACCTAGTAACAAAACGTACTTTCTGTGAAGAAAATGCGACTATGGAATGGATTGACGGTAACATTGGTTCGAAATTAACGATGAAATACCCAGCTGTACATTTGCGCGGCGAGGGAGCACGCGGAACAACGCTTTCTATCGCGATTGCTGGTAAAGGCCAACGTCAAGATGCTGGAGCGAAAATGATGCACTATGCGCCGAATACGTCCTCTACGATTGTATCGAAGTCGATTTCGAAACAAGGCGGAAACGTAACGTATCGCGGAATTGTTCATTTTGGTCGTAATGCAGACGGCGCACGTTCGAATATCGAATGTGATACGCTGATTATGGATAACCTGTCCACATCGGACACAATCCCATATAACGAAATCCTAAACAGCAACATTTCATTAGAACATGAAGCAAAAGTTTCCAAAGTATCTGAGGAACAACTTTTCTATCTAATGAGCCGTGGTTTAAGCGAAGAAGAAGCGACAGAAATGATCGTTATGGGCTTCATTGAACCATTTACGAAAGAATTACCAATGGAATATGCCGTTGAGATGAACCGTTTGATTAAGTTTGAAATGGAAGGCTCGATTGGTTAAATAAAGCAGAAGACGAACTTTTTTAGTTCGTCTTTTTTTGATGAAATCCAAAAATGGCAGGGAACAAATCTGGCTTGTATTTTTATGAACGAAATGATATATTTTACTTAACAACTTAGTAAAGGACTGATAATCATGGCAGAATTTAAATATTTAGAGGGAATGTATCAAGATCCATTCTTTCCACCGTTTCTAGTAGATAAAATTAAGCAATGTATTTTAGATACGGTTCAATTTTTAGAACAAGGGAATCATGATACAGAAGCGATTCAAGCTAAATTTGATGAAATGACATTGGCAATTAATGCGTTGCAAGATGAGTTTTATGAAAATGAGAGTGAATTAGAAACAGGAGCAAGGGATTCCATTGCTGAAACAATATTCCCGATTTTAACGCATTATAAGATAGATATCGATATTGAAGAACTACTTAGAGCGCGCGAGTGGTAATTATGATAGAAACTTCAACTGCTAGACGGTTGAAGTTTTTTTTGTTATTTCGAAGCCAAATCGAGGACCAAATTAAAGGCTTCTCCCGCCTTTTTGCGTTATAATAAACATAAATCATAACGATAGAGAGGGTGGCGGTTGATGGTTACAATCGGGTTAACTGGATGGAGTGATCATGATTCTTTGTTGCAAACGAAAAAATTAACTTTGGCTGATTATGCGGCACATTTTCCTGTGGTGGAGGTTGATACGAGTTTTTATGCGATTCCTTCTCCGCGAACAACGGCAAACTGGGCGGCGCAAACTCCGGATGATTTTCGTTTTGTGATTAAGGCTTTTTCGGCGATGACGAAACATAAGGAATGGTCGCAGTATTTTGATAGTGAAAATGCGATGTATACGGCTTATATGGATATGATTGCGCCGATAAGTGAAACGGGGAAACTACAGGCGACTTTATTTCAATTTCCGCCGTATTTTAATTGTACGAAAGAAAATGTGACTTATTTAAAATATATTGCGTCGAAAATGGGCGATTTGCCACTAGCGGTTGAGTTTCGCCATAATTCTTGGTATAACGAGCAAAATACGGAAAAGACGCTGGATTTGTTGCGCGAATTAGGCTTTGTTCATACAGTTGTCGATGAGCCGCAAGTCGGGGCGGGTAGCGTGCCGATTGTGCTTCGCGAGACGAATAGCGATATGACATTAGTAAGGCTTCACGGTCGAAATCAGTACGGCTGGATGAAAGCTAACAGTCCTGAGTGGCGCGAGGTTCGCACGCTTTACCGTTACAATGAAGAGGAAATTAACGAATGGGCTAAATACGTGGAACATTTGCAAAAGTTGTCCAAAGAAGTTGTCGTGATTTTTAATAATAACAGCGGCGGGGATGCGGCTGATAATGCGAAACATTTACAAAAGGCACTCCAAGTCGAGTTTCAAGGCTTGGCTCCGATGCAAATGGATTTATTTTCTGAATAAAAAAAGATGGCGCCAGCGATGCGCCATCTTTTTTATGCTTTTATCCCAATGAAAAAGCTGATAACTAAAATAATCAATACAATCCCAGTTATCCCAACGTACAAGTAATCTTTTTCCTTCAAAAAAGTAAATAACGATACAACGACACGAAGGACTGGCGTTAAAATTAAGCAAAAGAGGCCAAACATCATAATCGCGTATGGTTTAAGAGTCCCTAGCCCGCTGAAAATCGCCGTAAGCGAGGTCGGATAAGTTTCCCCAGGATAGCCACTTTCCCCGGTGATAAATAGCATAACAAGGCCGAAAACAATAATAATTGCACTGAGGACAACACCGATTCGTAGCAGCGCGCTAACAATTAGCTCCACGCGGTACATTTCTTCTTTTTTCTCTGCCATTTAAATCCACCCCAATCCTTCTAAAATCATTTGGAAGGCAACATATAAAATGACGGGAATAAAAATAATCCGAATAACTTTGCTTTTTAAACGTTGCATAATGCGTGTTCCAAGTGTTGCACCGACAAGTACGCCAATCGCAACTGGAGCCGCAATCGCAGGCTGGATGTCACCTTGGAAAAGATATACAGTTGCACTGGCCGCCGCGGTTACGCCCATCATTAAATTACTCGTTGCGCTACTTACTTTAAGCGGCATTTTCATAAAGACATCAAGTGCCATTACTTTAAATGCGCCACTACCGATTCCAAGTAAACCACTTGCGATTCCGGCACCGTACATCACACCAAAACCAGCAGGGACGTTTGCCACTTGATAATCAACTGTCTGCCGTAAAGATTTATCGTAATATGAATCATGTAAGTTTAGTTTGGTTGCGAGTGGGTCTGGTTTCACATTGGTAGGAAATTCTGTCCCGACCTTTTTAATCATGTTGAACGCAGAATAAAGAAGTAAAAGTCCGAAGATGATGTAGAGTGCCGTGGCCGAGAGCAGTCCGCTGACGAAAGCCCCGGTGATTGCACCAATTGTTGTGGCAATTTCGAGAAACATCCCGACACGAAGGTTCGTAATGCCGTCTTTGATATAAGCAATTGCGGAGCCACTACTTGTGGCGATAACGGAAATAATACTTGCACCAATCGCATATTGAATATCAATCCCGAAAATAAGTGTCAAGGCAGGCGTCACGATAATTCCACCACCAAGTCCAAGCAAAGAGCCTACAACCCCTGCAAAAACAGAGATTAAAAGAATTTCGACTGTTTGCGTAATATCCAAAAAAATCACTTCCCTTTTAAAACAATATATCCTATCATAACATAAAATGAAAAGGGAACAATTCATCCAGTCCTAGTGCGTGTAAAAAAAGCTGTTTTACGCTACAATAGTTATAAGTAGGGAGTGAGATGGATAGATGAAACATTTAACTTTATGGCATACAAATGATGTTCATAGTCACTTGGAACATTGGCCACGTATTTTTAATTTCTTAAAAGAGAAAAGAACGACTGCAGAGAAAGAAGATAAGTCGGCGCTCTTTTTTGATATTGGCGATTTTATGGACCGGGTTCATCCGCTTACTGAAGGAACGAACGGGCTTGCGAATACGGACTTACTCAACCAGTTGCCGTATGATGCGGTGACTTTTGGTAATAATGAAGGAACGACTTTGGCACATGAAGATTTGGAAAATTTATATAAGCATGCGACGTTTCCAGTGGTTTGCTGTAATTTTTACGCGGATAAAGAACGAACGAAGCAGCCAGACTGGGTGAAGTCGATTGTTTATAAAGAAATAAATCAAATTAAAATTGCTATTATTGGTGCGACGGCGCCATTTCAGGAATATTATGAGGCAATGGGCTGGGGTGTTGAAGAGCCAATCAGTTCGATAAAAAAACAAATTGCTGGTTTGGAAACAGATACAAACTTGGTCATTTTGCTTAGCCATCTCGGTTTGCCAACGGATGAACGAATTGCTCTTGAAATTCCCGAAGTAGATGTAATCTTGGGCGGACATACGCACCATTTACTCGAAACTGGGAAAGTGGAGGGGAACGCGTTACTTGCTGCGGCGGGAAGATGGGGCGAACATATCGGGCAAATTGATATTGAGCTAGATGACAATAATCAGCTAATCTCGAAAACGGCAACCACATTTAAAACAGAAGATTTGCCGGCTGCTCCAAATGAAGCTAGTGAAATTCAAGGTTTCTTTGATAAAGGGCGCGCAGAACTCTCTGAAAAAGTAGTTGCGATTCCCGGGAAGTTAGCGCATAATTGGTTTGATGACTCCGAAATTGCGCACATTTTGAACGAGGCTGTTTGTGAATGGACTGGTTCGGAAACGTTTGTGATGAACGCGGGCATTTTTATGACAGATTTTGAAGCGGGAATTGTAACGGATTTTGATATTCACCAAATGTTACCTCATCCGCTCAACGCGATTGCTTTAACGATGACGGGCGAGGAGCTCGAGATACTGATTGACGGCATTTACCGAAAAAAAGCGGAACTGCAAGATATTCCACTTAGAGGATTCGGCTTCCGCGGCGAGTATTTTGGTACTGTTTTGATGGACCGAGCTGGTTTTGACGCGGAAAATCAAGTGGCTCTTTTTGATAATAAACCAATTGATAAAACACGGGAATACCGGATTGCGACGCATGATACGTTTGTATTCGCGCCATTTTTTCCGATAGTGAAGCAAATTAAACGAAAAGAAGTATATACACCGGAATTACTCCGAGATATTTTAAAATGGAAACTCAAAAAAATGTACGGACAGGAGGAAGACAAGTGACGATTACGATTCAAGATTTAAACTACGAGATTATCACCAATTATCGCGATGCTTTTGACGAGGAAAAGTTAAACGAACGGTTTAGCGATATTCTTGGGCGCTATGATTATATAGTAGGTGACTGGGGTTACGATCAACTTCGGCTGAAAGGCTTTTTCGAAGACGACAACCGCAAAGCCGCGTATGACAACAAGATTAGCACATTGAAAGAGTATATTTATGAATACTGCAATTTTGGTTGTGCTTATTTTGTTATTAAAAAAGTAAAATAGTAAATGAGGTAGTTTGGAATTGAAGAATTATAAAGCGTATTTAATTGATTTAGATGGCACGATGTATCGCGGGGCAGAAGTTATTCCTGAGGCGATCATTTTTATCGAAAACTTAAAACGTGCGGGGCTTCCGTATTTATTTGTAACAAACAATTCAACAAAAACACCTGGGCAAGTAGCAGAACATTTAACTGGCATGGGAATTCAAGCTGTAAGTGACGATGTTTTCACGACTTCCCAAGCAACCGTACAATTTATGCTAGAACAAAAACGTGAAAAATCGGTTTACGTTATCGGTGAACGTGGAATAAAACAAGAACTAACGGATAATGGATTTGAAATAACTTCTAGTAATCCGGCGTTTGTTGTTGTGGGACTTGATCGAGAAGTTGATTATGAGAAATTTTCGAAGGCAGCACTTGCGGTTCGCGGTGGTGCAATGTTTATTTCGACAAACGGCGATGCGGCAATTCCAACTGAACGTGGTTTGCTTCCGGGAAATGGTTCGATTACATCGGTTGTTTCCGTGGCGACAGAAACCGCACCAATTTTTATTGGAAAGCCGGAATCGATTATTATGGAGCAGGCACTTGCAAAACTCGGCGTCCATAAAGACGAAGCAATCATGGTTGGCGACAACTACGAAACTGATATTATGGCGGGAATCAACTACGGCATGGATACATTAATCGTCCACACCGGCTTTACCTCCAAAGAAGCACTACTTACAAAAGAAATCCAGCCTACATATGCTGTAACAAAGCTAACAGATTGGAAATTTAACTAGAAGAGCGGAATTTTTCTGCTCTTTTTTTAATAAGTGGGAGGTTAGGAAATGGTCTCAATTCAAAAAGTAACCAAAGACAATTTTCATGAAACGGCGAAATTACAAGTGCATCCTCATCAAAAAACATTTGTCGCAGAAAACTGGTATTCCATTATTGAAGCAAGTTTTGAAGAAACGTATCATTCGCTTGTTATTTATGCGGACAATACGCCCGTAGGCTATGCGATGTACGGAAAAGATACGGAAGACGGCGAGTTTTGGCTGGTGCGTTTTATGACTGGAAAAGAGCATCAAGGCAAGGGCTACGGCGGGGATGCGTTAGAACAAATTATCGAGATGGTGAAAAACTTACCAGAAAAGCCAGCGCGACTGCGTTTATCTTATGAGCCAGATAACCATGTTGCAGAGAAATTTTATGCGAAATATGGTTTTGAGAAAACAGGTGAAATTATCGACGGGGAGGCAGTTGCTGACTTGTGGTTCAAACGCTAAAAACGGGTATAGAATGAGGACAAGGAGGATGCAGAATGGATGTTTTTAATGATTTTTTTGTGATATTTTTAATTGCAGCGACCGCGTTTTTCGTGGCAAGTGAATTTGCTATTGTCGCAATTCGAAAACCTACTGTCCTCCAGCTAATAGCCTCAGAGGACCCGCGAGCGAAATATGTAAAAAAAGTTACTTCTAATATGAATGATTATTTGGCTGCCTGTCAGTTAGGGAATACACTCGCCGCGCTTGCTATGGGGTGGGTTGGTGAGGCAACAATGCGTGGTTGGTTAGAGCCATTATTTTTAATGTTGCCAGTGCCAGAATCAGTTGAAAAGCCGATTTCGATTTTTGTTTCGTTTATTTTAATTACTTTTTTAAATGTCGTTCTCGGGGAACTTGCGCCAAAAACTTTTACAATTCAAAGCACGGAAAAAGTAGCGCTGTTTATCGCGCGTCCGCTTGTTTATTGGTACCGCCTGACTTTTCCGCTTAATTGGCTGTTAAATAACTCGGCAAATTTAATTACGCGGATGTTTGGGGTAAAGCAAACGATTGATGCGGACCAAATGACACCGACTGAACTTAAAATCATTTTTGAAGATAGCTATAGACAAGGGCTTTTAAATCCACAAGAATTTCGCTATATGAAAAATATTTTTAAACTTGGCGATGTGCCGGCGAAAGAAGTGATGATACCGCGAATGTCGGTGATTGCGATTGACCAAACGGCGACAGTGCGAGATTTGTTGAAATTAACGTCTGAGCATACATATCATATTTTTCCAGTAACTGAAGATGAAGACAAAGATCATATTATTGGGATGCTCCGGGTCAGCGCAGTGATGGCTGGGCTTGGCAAAGATGAAGCGATTGTCACGCAGTCGATTAAACCTTTTATTACGCCAGTTTTAGAGGTATTTGAAGGGACGATTTTAGAAGAATTACTTGTGAAAATGCAGCAAGAAAGTGAGCCGTTTGTTGTTTTGACGGATGAATATGGCGGGACTTCCGGGATTGTGACGCTGGAAGATGTGATGGAAGTGATTGTTGGTGATATGGAAGAAGCAAAAGGGCCAAAAGGGATTCGCAAAGTCGCGTTAAATCATTTTATTATTGAAGGGTCTGAGCCGCTCCTTGAAGTGGAGGAAGCGCTTGGGGTTCCGATTGAAGGGCCGGGTGTTCATACGTTATCGGGGTGGATGTTGCTCGGACGGTTTGATCTAGAGGCGGGTGACGAGATTGAGCATGAAGGATATCGCTTTATTGTACGCTCGATGAATAAAAACTCGATTCGCCAAGTGGAAGTGAAATTAAGCAAACAAAAACCAGTAAAATCGGAGGAATGACCTCTAGTTTTACTGGTTTTTGTTTAATTTACGATGTCGTCGTGATAACTATGAGCGAGGCGACTTGCGGCAGCCGCAGCGATGGCGCCGACAATGTCATCAAGGAATGTGTGAACGGCGATACCATCGTGTTCATTTAGTTTTGCGAGAATTCCAGGTTTTACTTTATCGATATAGCCGTAGTTGGTAAATCCAATCGAGCCATATACGTTGACGATGGAAAGTGCGAGAATCTCATCGACTCCGTACAGCCCTTCATCGGCGCTAATGATATTTTGAAGTGGTTGGACGAGTTCGCCTTTTTCGGCCATGACATCAAGCTGTATACCGGTTAAAACTGCATTTTGAACTTCCCGTTTGCGAAGAACATGCTCGACATTTTGACGACAGATTTCTAATTCTAACCCGGGATGGTATTTTTGTTGTAAAAATAATACGAGTTCGGCGATATCGTCAATTTCTACACCGCGTTCGATGAGCCAACTGCGCGCTTTTGATTCCAAGGCACTTTGTTTTTCTACCATTTTTCTTACCTCCTTAAAACTGTATGTATATTGTATGATAGACGTTTACAGGATTTCTAAACCTTTTTATACAAAAATAGCGACCGATAGTTTGGCCGCTAAAATATTTGTTTTAAAAAACCTGAACAACTTCTTTAAAGCCGATGATTTTTTCTGCTAAAGTTAATTCAATTCCCATTTTTAAAGTCATATCAGAACTGGGGCAAGTTTCGCATGCGCCAAGTAGTTTAATTTTTACGATACCATCTTGCGTGACTTCTACAAGTTCATAGTCCCCGCCATCACGAACTAAAAATGGACGGAACTTTTTTAAAGCTTTATCAACTTCGGCGTAACTAATTTCTTCCATGGGGTATAGTTCTCCTTTCGTGAGGCATTGTTATATTTTCTATTATAACAGGATATGGGGAAATTTAAAGAAATTAAATTGGGTTTTTCTGAGGTCGAAAGTAGTGCAATAGGAAGTAATTACCAAACAAAAACTCTCTTATCCAATTAATAAGAGAGTTTTCGCTGTTTATTTTAACTGTTTTTCTTAGAGATAGAGTAAATTCCTAAGAGAACGAAACATGTACCAACTAATCCGAACAATATACTATCTTGTTGATTATCGCCGGTTTTCGGTAATTTTGTTTGTTTTTTGATTGTAGTTACTTTACTTGCTTTTGGTTTGTTTACGCTAATTTTAATAGGTGTTTTATCCTCTTTTTTAGGATCGTTTTTTTGTTTAACATATACAAAGGTGACTGTTTGAGCATCCGTTGTAAATACACCATTAGCGTTGGCTGGTATGGCTGTTAGCTTCCAACCACTCAAGTTTTTAGCTGTTGCCGCGTAAGATGTATCTAGTTTACCGTTCAATGTATCTGGAGTAGCTAATTCGTTGCCGTCCGCGTCGACATATTTTACGGTAACGGGAGCGCCATCCGCTTTTTCGTAAACATAAGTGACTGTTTGATTAGTGTTCGTAAATACGCCATTAGCGTTGGCAGGAGTAGTTTTGACTACCCAACCAGAAAGACTTTTAGCTGTGGATTGGTAAGGAGCATCGATTTTGCCGTTCAGGGTGTCAGAAGTAGCTAGTTCGTTGCCATCGCCGTCAAGATATTTCACAGTAACGGGAGCGCCATCTGCTTTTTCATACACATAAGTGACTGTTTGGTTAGTGTTTGTAAATACGCCATTAGCGTTGGCAGGAGACGTTTTGATCGTCCAATCAGTGATGCTTTTGGCTGTAGATTGGTAAGGAGCATCGATTTTGCCATTCAGTGTGTCGGAAGTAGCTAGCTCGTTTCCATCGCCATCGACATATTTCACAGTAACAGGAGCACCGTCCGCTTTTTCATACACATAAGTGACTGTTTGGTTAGTGTTTGTAAATACGCCATTAGCGTTGGCAGGAGACGTTTTGATCGTCCAATCAGTGATGCTTTTGGCTGTAGATTGGTAAGGAGCATCGATTT